>NZ_JBSVWF010000011.1:0-122963 GCF_054071635.1 Pseudomonas sp. SDO52101_S400
GGGGGAGAGGGCTTTCTAGAGAGGGGGACATACCATTAAACCGGGATTTGGAATGACACACCGCTTTCGCGAGCAGGCTCGCTCCCACAGTTTGGATTAGGGTTGATCACAGAGTTGTGATCAACCTCACTGGCTTAAGCCGCTTCCGGGGTCGGCGCCCGGCGCACGTCCGGTTGCTTCCACGAATCGGCAGCGCCTTCTTCGATGGCTTGCTGAATCGCCTTGCGGCGCGCTTCTTCGGCACGACGGCTGAAGAACCAGACCATGAAGGTCACCAGCGACACCGCCAGCAGAATCAGGCTGGCCACGGCGTTGATCTCAGGCTTCACGCCCAGACGCACCGCAGAGAACACTTCCATCGGCAGCGTCGTCGAGCCCGGACCGGACACGAAACTCGCCAGTACAAGGTCGTCCAGCGACAGCGCGAACGACATCATGCCGCCCGCCGCCAGCGACGGTGCGATCATCGGGATGGTGATCAGGAAGAACACCTTCCACGGCCGCGCCCCCAGGTCCATCGCCGCTTCTTCGATCGACAGGTCCAGCTCACGCAGACGCGCCGACACCACCACCGCCACATACGCCGCACAGAACGTGGTGTGAGCGATCCAGATGGTGACGATGCCACGCTCCTGTGGCCAACCGATCATTTGCGCCATCGCCACGAACAGCAGCAACAGCGACAGACCCGTAATCACCTCAGGCATTACCAGCGGCGCGGTCACCAGGCCGCCGAACAGCGTGCGGCCCTTGAAGCGGGTGATGCGGGTCAGCACGAACGCCGCCAAAGTCCCCAACGCCACCGCCGCGACGGCGGTGTAGCAGGCGATTTCCAGCGAGCGCACCACCGAGCCCATCAGTTGGGTGTTGTCGAGCAGGCCGACGTACCACTTGATCGACCAGCCGCCCCAGACCGTCACCAGTTTCGAGGCGTTGAACGAGTAGATCACCAGGATCAGCATCGGCAGGTAGATAAACAACAGGCCGAGTACCAGCATCAGGCTGGAGAAACGGAAGCGCTTCATTCTTTACCCTCCATTTCCTTGGCCTGACTGCGGTTGAACAGGATGATCGGCACGATCAGGATCGCCAGCATCACCACCGCCAGGGCGGACGCCACCGGCCAGTCACGGTTGTTGAAGAACTCTTGCCAGAGCACTTTACCGATCATCAGGGTTTCCGGACCGCCGAGCAGTTCCGGGATCACGAACTCACCCACCACCGGGATGAACACCAGCATGCAGCCGGCGATGATCCCGTTCTTGGACAGCGGCACGGTGATTTTCCAGAAGCTGTTGAACGTACTCGAACCGAGGTCGGAAGCCGCTTCCAGCAGGCTGTTGTCGTGCTTCACCAGGTTGGCGTACAGCGGCAGGATCATGAACGGCAGGTACGAATAGACGACGCCGATGTACACCGCAAGGTTGGTGTTGAGAATCTGCAGCGGTTCGTCGATCAAGCCCATGCTCATCAGGAAACCGTTGAGCAGGCCGTTGTTGCTGAGGATGCCCATCCACGCATAGACGCGGATCAGGATCGCGGTCCAGGTCGGCATCATGATCAGCAGCACCAGCACCGTTTGCACTTCCTTGCGGGCACTGGCGATGGCATAAGCCATCGGGTAGCCGATCAGCAGACACAAGAGCGTGCTGAAGAACGCCATTTTCAGCGACCCGAGGTACGCCGAAATGTAGAGTTCGTCGTCGCCGAGCATCGCGTAGTTGCCCAGGTTCAGCAGCAATTGCAGCTTCTGCTCGGCGTAGGTGTAGATCTCGGTGTACGGCGGGATGGCCACGTCTGCTTCGGCAAAGCTGATCTTCAGAACGATGAAGAACGGCAGCATGAAGAACAGGAACAGCCAGATGAACGGCACCCCGATGACCAGCTGGCGGCCACCGGGAATTATTCGATTGAGCCGGCGTTTGAATTTGCGCATGTTCATGAGCGAAGTACCACGCCGCTGTCGTCTTCCCAGTACACGTACACCTGATCGCCCCAGGTCGGACGTGCGCCACGGCGTTCGGCGTTGGCCACGAACGACTGCACCAGCTTGCCGCTCGGCAATTCGACGTAGAACACCGAGTGACCGCCGAGGTAGGCGATGTCGTGCACTTTGCCGCTGGACCAGTTGTATTCGCAGGTCGGCATTTCGGCGGTGACCAGCAGTTTTTCCGGACGGATCGCGTAGGTCACGGACTTGTCCTGCACCGAGGTGCTGATGCCGTGGCCGACGTAGATCTGCCGGTCGAGGTCCTTGCAGGTGATGGTCGCGTGGCCTTCGGCGTCGTCGATCACTTCGCCTTCGAAGATGTTCACGTTACCGATGAATTCGCAGACCAGGCGGCTGGTCGGGGTTTCGTAGATGTCGATCGGGCTGCCGATCTGGGCGATCCAGCCCAGGTGCATGATCGCGATGCGCTCGGCCATGGTCATGGCCTCTTCCTGGTCGTGAGTCACCATCACGCAGGTCACCCCCACGCGCTCGATGATTTCCACCAGCTCCAGCTGCATCTGCGAACGCAGTTTCTTGTCCAGCGCGCCCATCGGTTCGTCGAGCAGCAACAGCTTCGGCCGCTTGGCCAGGGAACGCGCCAGCGCTACACGCTGACGCTGGCCGCCGGACAACTGGTGCGGCTTGCGCTTGGCGTACTGGCTCATCTGCACCAGCTTGAGCATCTCGGCCACGCGGGCGTCGATCTCGGCCTTGGGAATCTTGTCCTGCTGCAGGCCGAACGCAATGTTCTGCGCCACAGTCATGTGCGGGAACAAGGCGTACGACTGGAACATCATGTTGATCGGTCGCTCGTACGGCGGCATGTCGGTGATGTCGACGCCGTCGAGGAAAATGCGCCCCTCCGTGGGCCGTTCGAACCCTGCCAGCATCCGCAGCAGAGTGGATTTGCCCGATCCCGAACCGCCGAGCAGGGCGAAGATCTCGCCTTTCTTGATTTCCAGGGACACATCGTCCACGGCAACCGTCTCGTCGAACTTCTTCGTGACCCGGTCGATTTTAACCAGCACCTGTTTTGGTGTCTGGTCGCCCTCGAGGGCTTTCTTATAGGCGCCGGAGGCAACTGCCATTTACGAAACTCCCAGAAAAAAAGAGTGCAGTTCGCCCACGCAAGACGAACCCAGGATAGTTTGTACGTTGAAGCTATTTACCCGACTTGACCTTGGTCCAGCTGCGGGTCATCAAACGTTGAATGTTCGGTGGCAACTCGATCGACACGTAGGTCTTGTCGAGGACGGCCTGCGGTGGATAAACCGCTTCGTCGGTGCGGATGGACTGCTCCATCAGCTTGTCCGAACCCGGGTTGGGGTTGGCGTAACCGACGTAATCACTGACCTGGGCGATCACCTCAGGTTTCAGCAAATAATTGATGAAGGCGTGGGCCTCTTTGACGTTGGCCGAATCCTTCGGAATCGCCAGCATGTCGAACCACAGCGCGCCGCCCTCTTTCGGGATGGCGTAGGCGATGTTGACGCCTTTCTTGGCTTCTTCGGCGCGGTGCTTGGCCTGGAAGATGTCACCGGAGAAACCGATGGCCACGCAGATGTCGCCGTTGGCCAGATCGCCGATGTATTTCGAGGAGTGGAAGTAGGTCACGTAAGGGCGCACTGCCAGCAACTTGGCCGTGGCCTTCTCGTAATCCTTGGGATCGGTGCTGTTGGCGTTCAGGCCCATGTAGTTGAGCACGGTCGGCATCATTTCATCGGCCGAATCGAGGAACGCCACGCCGCAGCTGTGCAGCTTCTTGATGTTCTCAGGCTCGAACAGCACGCTCCAGGAGTCGATCTTGTCGACGCCCAGCACGGCTTTAACTTTATCGACGTTGTAGCCGATGCCGTTGGTGCCCCACAGGTACGGCACGGCGTACTGGTTGCCCGGATCATTCTGTTCCAGGCGCTTGAGCAGCACCGGGTCGAGATTGGCGTAGTTCGTCAGCTGCGCCTTGTCGAGCTTCTGGAACGCGCCCGCCTTGATCTGCTTGCCGAGGAAGTGGTTCGACGGCACAACAACGTCGTAGCCGGTACGCCCGGCAAGCAGTTTGCCTTCCAGGGTTTCGTTGGAATCGAACACGTCGTAGACCGGTTTGATTCCGGTTTCTTTCTGGAAATCGGCCAGAGTGGTCTCGCCGATGTAATCCGACCAGTTATAAATATGCACAGTACCGGCGGCTTGGGCACCGACAACGAACGTCAGGCCGGCAGCGGCCAGCAGGGCATTGCGCAAAGAAGAAAAAATAGGCAAGTGGAGGTCCTCTATTTTAGTTGGGCCCAAGTTGCCCCGTGCTGCATGACAGTCACGGTTGCCCGGCAACAAAACCGGCGCGCAACTTACCTTCGAAAAACCGTTCCAGCAAAACTTTCTGTCATTTAATTGCACCGCTGGCCGTCCTTGCGAACGCGACGGCCAGCGGTGGCGGCTTCAAACCGGCTTATTTACCGGATTTGATCTTGGTCCAGCTGCGAGTCATTTCACGCTGGGTTGCCGCCGGCAGATCCGCGATGGCATACAACTTGGCCTGCACATCGGCTGGCGGGTAGATGCCTGGATCGCTGGTGATGTCTTTTTCCACCAGTGGCGTTGCAGCGGCGTTACCGTTCGGGAAGCGTACGGCGTTGGTGATGCCGGCCATGACTTCAGGCTTCTGCAGGAAGGTCATGAACTTGTAGGCGCCTTCAACGTTTTCGGCATCCTTCGGAATGGCGACCATGTCGAAGAAGCTGCCAGCGCCTTCCTTCGGAATCGCGTAGCTGACTTTCACCTTGTCACCGGCCTCGGCGGCACGGGACTTGGCCTGCTGCACGTCACCCGAGTAGCCGACCGCTACGCAGATGTTGCCGTTGGCCAGGTCCGAGATGTACTTGGAGGAGTGGAAGTAGGTGATCGATGGACGAATCTTGAGGAACAGGTCCTCGGCTTTCTTGATGTCTTCTTTCTTCTGGGAGTCGGTTGGCAGGCCCAGGTAGTGCAGTGCGACCGGGAGCATTTCGGTCGGCGAATCGAGGAAGCTCACACCGCAGCCCTTGAGCTTGGCAATGTTTTCCGGCTTCAGCAGCACGTCCCAGGAATCGATCTTGTCGACGCCCAGCGCAGCCTTGACCTTCTCCGGGTTGTAGCCGATGCCGATCGAACCCCACATGTACGGGAAGGCGTGCTTGTTGTCCGGGTCGCTGACCGACACGGCCTTGAGCAGGTCCTGGTTCAGGTTCTTCCAGTTAGGCAGCTTGGAGCGATCCAGTTCCTGGTACACGCCGGCCTTGATCTGCTTGGCCAGGAAGTTGTTGGACGGCACGACCACGTCGTAGCCGGACTTGCCCGCCAGCAGCTTGGCTTCCAGGGTTTCGTTGGAATCGAATACGTCGTAGACGACCTTGATCCCCGACTCTTTCTCGAAGTTGGCGATGGTGTCCGGAGCAATGTAGTCGGACCAGTTGTAGACGTGCAGCACTTTGTCGTCCGCGTGAACCGCGCCCGCCATCATGCCCGCGACGGACAGGGCCAGAAGAGTCTTGCCAGCAAGCTTTTTACCTAATGCCTTCATGCGTCATGCTCCAAATTTTTCTTTTTTGAACCACTTTGTTCAGCGGCCGAACCCCGACAACTGGAACCGCGGCTAGTCTGGCAAGATACGAGGCGGTCTTTCAAGAAAAGACCAGCCTTTCTGACAGCTCCAGGCGACAGCGCAACAGCTCCATCGCTCAGAGCCTAGCACTTAGCCCTGCAATGCACTGAGGGTCAGGTCCAGGCACTTGCGTGCCTTTGTAACCAGCTCATCGATCTCCGCCTTGCTGATCACCAGCGGCGGCGCGATGATCATGGTGTCGCCCACGGCGCGCATGATCAGCCCGTTGTCGAAGCAGAACTGGCGGCAGATCATGCCCACACCTTTGCCTTCGTAGCGCTTGCGAGTGGCCTTGTCCTGCACCAGCTCGATGGCCCCCAGCAGACCGACTCCGCGCACTTCCCCCACCAACGGGTGATCGTTCAGTTCGCGCAGACGTTTCTGCAAATACGGTGCCGTTTCTTCATGGGCGCGCTCGATGATTTTCTCTTCGCGCAAAATCCGGATGTTTTCCAGACCCACCGCCGCCGCCACCGGGTGACCGGAATAGGTGAAGCCGTGGTTGAAATCGCCGCCTTCGTTAAGCACCGCCACCACTTCGTCACGCACGATCAGGCCACCCATCGGGATGTAGCCGGACGTCAGGCCTTTGGCGATGGTCATCATGTGCGGCTTGAGGTCGTAGAAATCGCTGCCGAACCATTGGCCGGTGCGGCCGAAACCGCAGATCACTTCGTCCGCCACGAACAGGATGTCGTACTTGGCGAGGATTTCCTTGATGCGCGGCCAGTAGGTGTCCGGCGGAATGATCACGCCGCCGGCGCCCTGGATCGGCTCGGCAATGAAGGCACCGACGTTGTCGACGCCGATTTCCAGAATCTTCTCTTCCAGCTGATTGGCCGCCCAGATCCCGAACTCTTCCGGGGTCATGTCGCCGCCTTCGGCGAACCAGTACGGCTGGGCGATGTGGACGATGCCCGGAATCGGCAGGTCGCCCTGTTCGTGCATATAAGTCATGCCGCCCAGGCTCGCACCGGCCACAGTGGAACCGTGGTAGCCGTTCTTGCGGCTGATGATGACTTTCTTGTTCGGCTGGCCCTTGATCGCCCAGTAGTGGCGAACCATGCGCAACATGGTGTCGTTGCCTTCGGAGCCGGAGCCGGTGAAGAACACGTGGTTCATGCCTTCCGGCGCCACGTCGGCGATGGCCTTGGCCAGTTCGAGTGCCGGCGGGTGGGCGGTCTGGAAGAACAGGTTGTAGTAAGGCAGTTCGCGCATCTGTTTGGCGGCAGCATCCGCCAGCTCATCGCGGCCATAACCGATCGCCACACACCACAGACCCGCCATGCCATCGAGGATCTTGTTGCCCTCGCTGTCCCACAGGTACACGCCCTTGGCGTTGGTGATGATCCGTGGACCCTTTTCTTTCAGCTGCTTGAAGTCGCTGAACGGGGCCAGGTGGTGTTCGCTGCTGAGGGCTTGCCACTCACGGGTTTGCGGGTTGTTGCTGGTCATGCCAATTCTCCTTGTTATCGGTGAAGGCGCGGCGGCTGGCCACCGCGCCCGGCGTATCAGACGGCGAAGAGCAGGTACTCACGCTCCCAGGAACTGATCACGCGCTTGAAGTTTTCATGCTCGGCCCGCTTGACCGCGACGTAGCCGGTGATGAAGGTCTTGCCCAGGTATTTCTCGATGGTTGCGCTGTTTTCCATACGCTCCAGCGCGTCTTCGATGGTCAGCGGCAGACGCAGGTTGCGGCGCTCGTAACCACGGCCCACCACTGGCGCGCTCGGGTTGAGGCCCTCGACCATGCCGATGTAGCCGCAGAGCAGGCTCGCGGCAATCGCCAGGTACGGGTTGGCGTCAGCGCCCGGCAAGCGGTTTTCCACCCGACGGTTCTGCGGGCCGGCATCCGGCACGCGCAGACCCACGGTACGGTTTTCCTCGCCCCACTCCACGTTTACTGGCGCGGAGGTGTCCGGCAGGAAGCGGCGGAACGAATTGACGTTCGGTGCGAACAGCGGCAGTAATTCCGGGATCAGTTTCTGCAGACCACCGATGTGGTGCAGGAACAGCTGGCTCATGGTCCCGTCTTCATTGGAGAACACGTTCTTGCCGGTCTCGATGTCGATGATGCTCTGGTGCAAGTGCATCGCACTGCCCGGCTCACCGGTCATCGGTTTGGCCATGAAGGTCGCGGCCACGTTGTGCTTGAGGGCGGCCTCACGCATGGTGCGTTTGAACACCAGAATCTGGTCAGCCAGAGACAGGGCATCACCGTGACGGAAGTTGATTTCCATCTGCGCGGTGCCGTCCTCGTGGATCAGCGTGTCGAGGTCCAGCTCCTGCAATTCGCACCAGTCATAGACGTCTTCGAACAGCGGATCGAATTCGTTCGCTGCTTCGATGGAGAACGACTGACGACCGATTTCCGGGCGCCCGGAACGGCCGACTGGCGGCTGCAACGGATAGTCGGGGTCGTCGCTGCGCTTGGTCAGGTAGAACTCCATTTCCGGCGCCACGATCGGCTGCCAGCCCTTGTCGGCGTAGAGTTTCAGGACTTTCTTGAGCACGTTGCGCGGCGACAGTTCGATCGGGTTGCCTTGCTTGTCGTAGGTGTCGTGGATCACCTGCGCGGTCGGCTCGATGGCCCATGGCACCAGGTACACGGCGTTCTGGTCGGGGCGGCAGATCATGTCGATGTCGGCCGGGTCGAGCAGTTCGTAATAGATGTCGTCTTCGACGTAGTCGCCGGTCACGGTCTGCAACAGAACGCTCTCTGGCAGGCGCATGCCTTTTTCGGCGATGAACTTGTTGGTCGGCGAAATCTTGCCCCGCGTGATACCGGTCAAGTCGCCGATCATGCATTCGACTTCTGTGATCTTGTGGTCTTTCAACCAATCGGTGAGCTGGTCGAGGTTGTTACTCATAAATGCCTCTGGGCTGAGTCTCCTGACACATGTCAGGCAAGTTTGACGCACGGGGCGTCGCGTTAAGGGGGCTTGCTTGCGCGCAGTACCGGCTTACGCCTGGCACCGCGCATCGACAATGAAGGAGGAGCTTACCTGCCCTTTACGCTGGCGTTGCATTTCCTGTGCACATCCCGGGCGTGCAGAATCACGGGCACGGCGCCGGGCGCGGTGCAGGCCGGGAGAAGGAAAGAGATCTATATTGAAAGGAGAACCGCTAAAGAGGATGCCTTCGCGTGCGTCCAGAATATCGGACGCTGTCGCTTGATCTGCCGTGGACAGAGACAACGCTGACAGGCTGCAAGCCTTGCTGGCTGCGCTGCGGACGGTCGTGTCGCCACTGATGTGATAAGCATGCAGACCGGACTGCAAGGAGCAGTCGGTGACGCCGATTAACGGCAGGCGAGACATGAAGCACCCCGGTATTATTGCTGTTATGGGTTTGACCCGAGCTTAGCCTTGTTCATTTTTTTACACAACACCCCCGTAAAAAATACAACACGGCCTGCTCAAGCCTGCGGGTGGCGCGTCCTCCACGGATAAAAAAACGCCCCAAAGTGCCCCATAAATGCCCTCGCGGCGCTTTTTCAGGGCAAAAAAGGCCTCGCTTGACTTCGGCAGGCCGTTCGGGTTGACTGAAACCAGAAAAGATCAATGATTGATATTTTTAACAACAAAGGTGTTGCATCATGTCGGTACCCCCGCGTGCCGTTCAGCTTAACGAAGCGAACGCGTTCCTTAAGGAACATCCTGAGGTTCTGTACGTTGACCTTCTGATTGCGGATATGAATGGTGTGGTGCGCGGCAAGCGCATCGAACGCACCAGCCTCCACAAGGTTTACGAGAAAGGCATCAACCTGCCGGCCTCTCTATTTGCTCTGGATATCAATGGTTCTACGGTGGAAAGCACCGGTCTGGGCCTGGACATCGGCGACGCCGACCGTATCTGCTATCCAATCCCCGATACCCTGTGCAACGAGCCATGGCAGAAGCGTCCGACCGCGCAACTGTTGATGACCATGCACGAACTCGAAGGCGACCCTTTCTTCGCCGACCCGCGCGAAGTGCTCCGTCAAGTTGTTGCAAAGTTTGACGAGCTGGGCTTGACCATCTGCGCCGCATTCGAACTCGAGTTCTACCTGATCGACCAGGAAAACGTGAACGGCCGCCCTCAGCCGCCACGCTCGCCGATTTCCGGCAAACGCCCGCATTCGACTCAGGTCTACCTGATCGACGACCTCGACGAATACGTCGACTGCCTCCAGGACATTCTGGAAGGCGCGAAAGAGCAAGGCATCCCGGCCGACGCCATCGTCAAGGAAAGTGCCCCGGCGCAGTTCGAAGTGAACCTGCACCACGTCGCCGACCCGATCAAGGCATGCGACTACGCGGTCCTGCTCAAGCGACTGATCAAGAACATCGCCTACGACCATGAAATGGACACCACCTTCATGGCCAAGCCTTACCCGGGCCAGGCAGGCAACGGTCTGCATGTCCACATTTCGGTTCTCGACAAAGAAGGCAAAAACATTTTTGCCAGCGAGGATCCCGAGCAGAACGCCGCGCTGCGTCACGCGATCGGCGGTGTGCTCGAGACCCTGCCCGCGCAGATGGCTTTCCTCTGCCCGAACGTCAACTCCTACCGTCGTTTCGGCGCACAGTTCTACGTGCCGAACTCGCCGAGCTGGGGCCTGGACAACCGCACCGTGGCCCTGCGCGTACCGACCGGCTCCGCCGACGCGGTCCGTCTGGAGCACCGCGTGGCCGGCGCCGACGCCAACCCGTACCTGCTGATGGCTTCGGTCCTGGCGGGCGTGCACCACGGTCTGGTCAACAAGATCGAACCTGGCGCTCCGGTCGAAGGCAACAGCTACGAGCAGAACGAGCAAAGCCTGCCGAACAACTTGCGCGATGCACTGCGCGAGCTGGACGACAGCGAGGTGATGGCCAAGTACATCGATCCGAAATACATCGATATCTTCGTCGCCTGCAAGGAAAGCGAGCTGGAGGAGTTCGAACACTCCATCTCCGACCTTGAGTACAACTGGTACCTGCACACCGTTTAAGCGGGTTGCAGCAAAAGAAAACGCCGTTGGCTTCTCAGCCAGCGGCGTTTTTTATTGGCCCCTGTGGCACATACCCAAGCTCTGCGTACAATGCCCGATGCCCCGCAGGAGACTTTCATGACGCGTCCCGCCCCCGTCCGCAAACCCCGTGCCCGCAGCCAGGCGCGGATCGATTCGATACTCGACGCCGCGCGCACGCTGCTGGCCACCGAGGGCGTGGCGAGCCTGTCGATTTACAGCGTCGCCGAGCGCGCGCAGATCCCGCCTTCCTCGGTGTACCATTTCTTCGCCAGCGTCCCGGCGTTGCTTGAGGGCCTGACGGCAGATGTCCACGCGGCCTTCCGCGCCTGCCTGCAAGCACCGATCGATCACGACACCCTGCGTGACTGGCGAGACCTGTCCCGCCTGGTCGAACAACGGATGCTGGAGATCTACGACGAAGACGCCGCCGCCCGCCAACTGATCCTTGCGCAGCACGGCCTCACCGAAGTCACCCAGGCCGACCGCCAGCACGATCTGGAACTGGGCGACCTGATGCACAAGCTGTTCGACCACCATTTCGAGCTGCCGCGCCTGCCGGATGACGTCGATGTGTTTGCGCTGGCGATGGAATTGGGTGACCGCGTCTACGCCCGCTCGGTGCAGCAGCACGGACAGATCACCCCGCGCATGGCCGAGGAAGGCATGCGGGTGTTCGATGCTTACCTTGGGTTGTATCTGCCGCCCTATCTACCCAAAAGAATCCTCTAGCGCAGACGATCAGCGATCAACAAAAAAACCCGAAGGGCTCACACCCTTCGGGGTTGTTTTTTACTCACAGACTTACAACTTGGCGATGGATACCTCAGTGGATTTCACGAAGGCGATCACTTCGCTGCCGACCTCCAGTTCCAGCTCCTTGACCGAACGGGTGGTGATCACCGAAGTGACGATGCCGGAAGCGGTCTGCACGTCGATTTCCGACAGCACGTCGCCGAGAACGATCTCCTTGATCGCGCCCTTGAACTGGTTGCGTACGTTGATGGCTTTGATAGTCATGGCATTGATTCCTGTCGTTTGCTTGAGTTATTGAGCCCAACGCAGTTGCGTAGGCAAGGGTGAAACGGGTTCCGGCGCCGGCGGCTCGCCGGGCAGGGACAACACACGGTTGAGCACTTCGGCTTCCAGCGCGGCCAGGCGATGGGAGCCACGGACCCGAGGGCGCGGCAGCTCCACTTGCAGGTCGAGTCCGACTTCGCCGTCCTCGATCAGAATCACCCGGTCGGCAATCGCCACCGCTTCGCTGACGTCGTGGGTCACCAGCAACACGGTGAAACCATGCTGTTGCCAGAGACGTTCGATCAGTTGCTGCATCTCGATCCGGGTCAGCGCATCCAGTGCGCCCAGCGGCTCGTCGAGCAACAGCAGGCGCGGTTGATGGATCAAGGCCCGGGCCAGCGCCACGCGCTGCTTCTGTCCGCCGGACAGCGCCGCCGGCCATTCATTGGCACGATCGGCCAGGCCGACGGCATCCAGCGCTTCCAATGCTTGCGGACGCCAGTTGCCCTTGAGGCCGAGACCGACGTTGTCGATGATCTTCTTCCACGGCAGCAGCCGCGCTTCCTGGAACATCAGTCGGGTGTCATCCCGCGCGTCGCTGAGCGGTGCAGCACCGGCCAACAGATCGCCGCCGGTGGGTTTATCGAGGCCGGCAAGCAAGCGCAGCAGTGTGCTCTTGCCGCATCCACTGCGCCCGACCACAGCAACGAATTGCCCTGCAGGAATGTGCAGGTCGATATCCCGCAGCACCTGCCGCGCACCGAAGGTCTTTTGCAGATTGCGCACCACCAGCGGAATCCCGCGCAGCAGTCGTGGAGGTTGTTGAGCGGTCATGCCGCACCTCCTTTCGCCACTTGATACGCCGGATGCCAGCGCAGCCACACACGCTCAAGTCCTCGGGCCGCGAGGTCGGCCAGCTTGCCGAGCACCGCGTACAGCAGAATCGCCAGTACCACGACGTCGGTCTGCAGGAACTCACGGGCATTCATCGCCAGATAACCGATGCCAGAGCTGGCGGAGATGGTTTCCGCCACGATCAGCGTCAGCCACATGAACCCCAGGGCGAAGCGCACGCCGACCAGAATCGAAGGCAACGCACCCGGCAGAATCACCTGCCAGAACAAACTGAAACCGGACAGGCCATAACTGCGCGCCATTTCCACCAGCGCCGGGTCGACGTTGCGGATGCCGTGATAGGTGTTGAGGTAGATCGGGAACAACGTGCCCAAGGCCACCAGAAAAATCTTCGCCGACTCATCGATGCCGAACCACAGGATCACCAGCGGAATCAGCGCCAGATGCGGCACGTTGCGGATCATCTGCACTGAGCTGTCGAGCAGGCGTTCGCCCCACTTCGACAGGCCGGTGATGAAGCCCAGCGCCAGGCCGATGCTGCCACCGATGGTGAAGCCCAGCGCCGCGCGCCAGCCACTGATTGCCAGATGCGTCCAGATTTCGCCGCTACGCACCAGGCTCACGCCGGCCTCGATTACCGCCACCGGCGCCGGCAAAATCCGCGTCGACAACCAACCGGCCGACACCGACAACTGCCACACCGCCAGCAACAACACCGGCAACGCCCAGGGCGCGAGGCTGTGGATAAATTTCTTCATGACGGCGCCTCAGCTCTGAGACGCGGCTTTGGGAAGAATGTCGTTGGCCACCATCTCGCCGAACGGGCTGACGTAACCGGCGCTTTTCGGCAATTCCGGACGCTCCACGTCGAGGTGCGGAAACAGCAGTTCGGCCACCCGATACGATTCTTCGAGGTGTGGATAACCGGAGAAAATGAAGGTATCGATGCCCAGATCCGCGTATTCCTTCACCCGTGCAGCCACGGTCGGGCCGTCGCCGACCAGCGCCGTGCCGGCACCGCCGCGCACCAGACCGACGCCGGCCCACAGGTTCGGGCTGACTTCGAGGTTGTCACGGCTGCCACCGTGCAGCGCGGCCATGCGTTGCTGCCCGACCGAATCGAAGCGTGCCAGCGACGCCTGGGCACGTTTGATGGTGTCGTCGTCCAAATGCGAGATCAGGCGATCCGCTGCTTGCCAGGCTTCGGCGTTGGTTTCCCGCACGATCACATGCAGACGGATGCCGAAGCGTACCGTACGGCCGAGCTTGGCCGCTTTGGCGCGAACCTGTTCGATCTTCTCGGCGACTGCCGCTGGCGGCTCGCCCCAGGTCAAGACCATTTCCACTTGTTCGGCGGCCAGATCCTGCGCCGCTTCCGAAGATCCACCGAAGTACAGCGGCGGACGCGGTTGCTGGATCGGCGGATAGAGCAATTTGGCGCCCTTCACGCTGATGTGCTCGCCGTCGTAATCCACGGTTTCGCCTTCCAGCACCCGGCGCCAGATCCGGGTGAATTCCACCGAGGCCTGATAGCGCTCTTCGTGGTTGAGAAACAAACCGTCGCCGGCCAACTCTTCCGGATCGCCACCGGTCACCAGGTTGAACAACGCACGACCGCCGGACAGACGATCCAGAGTCGCCGCCTGACGCGCCGCTACCGTCGGGGAAATGATCCCGGGGCGCAGGGCAACAAGGAATTTCAGACGCTGGGTCACCGGGATCAACGATGCCGCCACCAGCCACGAATCCTCGCAGGAGCGGCCGGTGGGAATCAGCACACCGCCGAAACCCAGTCGATCCGCCGCTTGCGCGACCTGTTGCAGATAGCCGTGGTCGACGGCGCGGGCGCCTTCGGCGGTGCCAAGGTAATGGCCGTCGCCGTGGGTAGGCAGGAACCAGAAGATGTTGAGGCTCATGGAGTGGTCTCCTTGGGGATTCGAATTACTGCGCTTTTGCCACAGCGGCCGGTGGGGTCCAGATCACGTCCTTGATGCTCAACGGCTTGGGAATCAGCTTGAGCTGGTAGAAGGTGTCGGCGATTTTCTGTTGCGCGGCGACCACTTCCGGGGTCAGGAACAGCGCGCCGTAACCCTGGCGTTTCACCGAGGTCAGGGTGATGTCCGCCGGCAAGCCGAGCAGCGGCGAGACTTGTTGGGTCACGTCCTCAGGATTGGCCTTGGACCACTCGCCGACGGCGCGTACTTCTTCCACCAGTGTCTTGATCACCTCGGGATTTTTCTGTGCGTAGGGTTTGGTCGCCAGGTAGAACTGGTGGTTATCGACGATGCCTTTGCCGTCACGCAGGGTGTGCGCTTGCAGTTGTTTTTCGGCGGCGGCCTGGTACGGGTCCCAGATGACCCAGGCATCCACGCTGCCACGTTCGAACGCAGCGCGGGCATCGGCTGGCGGCAGGAATACGGTTTGAATATCGGTGTACTTGAGGCCGGCGTCTTCCAGCGCACGCACCAGCAGGTAGTGGACGTTGGAGCCTTTGTTCAGGGCGACTTTCTTGCCCTTCAGATCCGCCACCGATTTGATCGGCGAATCTTTCGGCACGAGGATCGCTTCGCTGTTCGGCGCGGGTGGCTCGTAGGCCACATAGAGCAGATCGGCACCGGCCGCCTGGGCGAAGACCGGCGGGGTTTCGCCAGTGACACCGAAGTCGATCGAACCGACATTCAGGCCTTCCAGCAGTTGCGGGCCGCCGGGGAACTCAGTCCATTGAACGTCGACGCCTTGGGCGGCGAGACGTTTTTCCAGCGTGCCCTTGGCTTTGAGCAGCACCAGCGTGCCGTACTTCTGATAACCGATCCGAAGCGTCTCGGCTTGAGCTTGAGTGATGGCGCCGAAGGACACAGCCGCAGCAAACAGAGCGACCAGACCACGACGCAAAAATACAGTGCGCATAGCGCTCTCCTTTTTGCTGTTGGGTTTTGGCTGCACCTGCTTGGCCGTTGGCGGCTGAGTAAGGTGAGTACTTCAAATGCGGGTGAAGCTTCAAATGCTCCAGCGAGCACTCAACAAACGTTCGTTCAACAACCCCGGATCCAGCGGCTTCGGCCGGCGGGCCATGGCACTGACAAACTGGTCCAGCGCTTCATGCAGTCGCTGTTCAAGGGCCGGGGCCAACTGCGCCTGGGCACTGCCTTCGCCGTAGGCGATCTGACTGTCCTCGGCAAAAATCCCTTGCAGCATTTCCTGGGCCTTCAACGCCGACAGCACCGGTTTGAGTGCGTAATCGACGACCAGCATGTGGGCGATGCTGCCGCCCGTGGCCATCGGCAAGACAATCTTGTGATTCAGGGCGCGCTCGGGCAGCAGATCCAGCACGGTCTTCAGCGCGCCGGAAAACGACGCCTTGTACACCGGCGTGGCGATCAGCAGGCCATCGGCGTTTTCAATCTGTTGCAGCAGGTCGAGCACCTTCGGGCTGTCGAAGCGGGCGTGGAGCAAATCTTCGGCCGGGAAGTCCCGCACCTGATAACTCACCACTTCCACCCCTTGCTGCTGCAACCAGCGTTGCGAGCGCTCCAGCAAAACCCCGGAACGGGAGCGTTGACTGGGACTGCCACCGAGTGAGACGACCAGCATTCAGACAATTCCTTGAGCGTTACCGGCGATTCGCGGGTTGCGATCTCGCTTCAATGAGACTGACCTTACCAGCTGATTCATATATCCATAAATCATATTTATTCATTTGGTTATGCAATTAAGAGATATCGGATTGAGGTTTTTCCAGACGAAAAAAAGGCCGTCGAAACGGCCTGAAATTCCCTGCATCGTGGTTCTGAATTCTGTGTCGCTCAAGCCGACGCCTTCGTCGGAACGCCGCCCGGAACAAGCCCGCTCCCACAGGGGAACGCATTCCAGAATGTGGGAGCGGGCTTGCTCGCGAAAGCGGTGGTGACTACACCGCAAAATTTACTGATTCACTTGTTCGGCTGTGGGGTCAGGCGCAGGTACGGCTTCACCGCGCGGTAGCCCTTCGGAAAGCGTTTCTTGATTTCGTCTTCATCCTTGAGCGACGGCACGATCACTACTTCGTCACCGTCCTGCCAGTTGGCCGGGGTGGCCACCTTGTAGTTGTCGGTGAGTTGCAGCGAGTCGATGACCCGCAGGATCTCGTGGAAGTTGCGCCCGGTGCTCGCCGGGTAGGTGATGGTCAGGCGGATCTTCTTGTTCGGATCGATCACGAACAGCGAACGCACAGTCAGGGTGTCGCTGGCGTTCGGGTGGATCAGGTCATAGAGATCGGACACCTTGCGATCGGCATCGGCCAGGATCGGGAAGTTGACGATCGTGTGCTGGGTTTCATTGATGTCTTCGATCCACTTGTGGTGCGAGTCCACCGGGTCGACCGACAGTGCGATGGCTTTCACGCCGCGCTTGGTGAACTCATCCTTAAGCTTGGCGGTGAAGCCCAGCTCGGTGGTGCACACCGGGGTGAAGTCCGCCGGGTGGGAAAACAGCACGCCCCAGCTATCACCCAGCCACTCGTGAAAACGAATCTTGCCGGCGCTGGAATCCTGTTCGAAATCGGGGGCGATATCGCCGAGTCTGAGGCTCATGGTGCTGCTCCTGATGAGTTGTTGGAGACCTCAACTGTAGCTCGGGATTTGCATGCCTGAAAAAGAATAAATAACAAGATATTTATATCGTTTAGGAATATTAAACATCTGTTCACTGGACGCCTGCCGGCAACGCGCCGAACATCGGCCCCAAGGTTCGAGAAGGCCTTGAGTTGCTGTAAAGAGGGAAATGTCGGGAAAGGTCTACGGGGGTGGGCCTGACCCGAAAACACAAAAGCCCCGTCCGGCGCGATGCCGGACGGGGCTTTTTTACGTCGGTTGCTCGAGCGCTATTACAGCAGCGGGATCGAGTAGCTGACGATCAGGCGGTTTTCGTCCTGGTCACGCTGACCTGGAACGTCGTTGCGCCAGGTAGCGTTTTTCCACATGAAGCCCAGGTTCTTGGCCGGGCCTTCTGGAATCACGTAACCGATGGTCAGATCGCGTTCCCACTCGGAGTTGCCGTTGCCGTTCTCACGACGGTTGGAACCCACGGTGTCGATATCGCTGCCGCGCAGGTAGACCATGCCGGCGGTCAGGCCTGGCAGGCCGACTTTGGCGAAGTCATACGAGTAGCGTGC
Organism: Pseudomonas sp. SDO52101_S400; assembly: GCF_054071635.1. Taxonomy (NCBI): domain Bacteria; kingdom Pseudomonadati; phylum Pseudomonadota; class Gammaproteobacteria; order Pseudomonadales; family Pseudomonadaceae; genus Pseudomonas; species Pseudomonas sp. SDO52101_S400. Next base: position 17,648 of record NZ_JBSVWF010000011.1, read on the forward strand.
TTGCCAGGTTTTCTCGCCGGCACGACCGAACTTCTGGATCTGCATGTCGGTGATGGTGTAGTTCGACGAGCCGTCGCCCTGGTTCAGCCAAGGGAAGTCGGAGCTGCCGTTGGAAACCTGGTAGCCGCCACCGAAGGTGTGACCTTCAACGGTGTACAGGAACAGGCCGCTGTACAGGTTGTTGTCGATCGGGCCTTTGCCGCTGACGTTGCCGACGTAGTTACCGTTGCCGAAGTAGGCTGCGGTGTTGCCGTTGGCGCCGTCGTCGGAGCTGTGGAAGTAACGGAAGTCAGACTTCAGCACGCCCGGGCCGATTGCCCAGTTGTGAACCAGACCCAGGAAGTGTTGCTTGTAGAAGTCTTCCAGGTTGCCGTAGTAGTACTGGGCAGTCAGGTCCTTGGTGATCTTGTAGTCACCACCGGCGTAGTAGAACTTGTTGCTGTTGGCTACGCGAGCGTTCGCACCGCCAATGGACAGGTTCTCGTTGTTGCTGGAGTTACGACCTTTCACCGCTTCGATCTGACCAGCGACCAGAGTCAGGTCCTTGATCTCGCCGGAAGTGATCTGGCCACCCTGCCAGGTTTGTGGCAACAGACGACCGTCGTTGGTCACGATGACCGGGTTCTTCGGCTGCAGGGTACCCAGCTTCAGTTCGGTCTGGGAGATCTTGGCTTTGGCGGTCAGGCCCAGGCTCGAGAAGTTATCAACAGCTTCGCCGTTGGACTTGCTCGGGAACACAGTGCCACCGTAGGAAGTAGAGGTTGCACCGTTGGTGCCGCCGCCCGAATCCAGACGCACGCCCAGCAGACCGATGGCATCGATACCGAAGCCTACGGTGCCTTGGGTGTAGCCGGAGATGAAACGCAGATCGAAGCCTTGGCCCCATTCTTCGTTCTTGTTCTGAGCGCCCGCAGCTTTGGTGCCGGAGTCACGGTTATCGGTGTTGATGTAGAAGTTACGCAGCCCCAAGGTGGCCTTGCTGTCTTCGATGAAACCGGCTGCGCCTGCCTGCTGCGCAATAACCCCTACGGCCACGGCCAGGGCCAAGGTGGACTTGTTCATGTATCGCTCCTCTCGTTTCTAATTCTTGTGTTCCTGGTCCGGGGTCTGATGCCCCTGGATCCTAAGATGCGCGATTAGCGCCAGACCGTGACTGACAAGTCAATCGTAACCTTGTGTGTCTACGACCAAGGTCTAATCGCAGTTATTTGGTCCTTGCAGGGTAAAGACTTCCAGATAAACCCAAAAAGAATTTATTCATTCTTTTTAATACCATTCGGATATATAGCTCTGTAGTGGCCATCTGTACCGGGATACAGCGTATCGGCGACTAAGCTCATTCCTAAATGGTATTTATTAGCCTTTTTTTAGATCGTTTAGCTTTGGCGAAACCCCGATTCGTCAAACCCTATCGAAAAGGCGACGCCATCATGGCCAAACGCGCACTATCTAGTCAATTTGTTACAGTTTGTGTGTCAGCGCTGATTTCTTTTTCTGTCCATGCTTCCAGCCTCACTGTCGGCTACCAGACCGGTATCGATCCAAGCAAAGTCCCTCAGGCCGATGGCGTTTACGAGAAGACGATTGGCGAGAAAATCGACTGGCGCCGATTCAACAGTGGCCCGGAAGTAGTGACAGCCATCGCCTCCGGTGACGTGCAGATCGGCAACCTCGGTTCCAGCCCGCTGGCCGCTGCGGCTTCGCGCAATCTGCCAATTGTCGCGTTCATTGTTTCGGCACAGATCAATGCCGCCGAAGCGCTGGTGGTGCGCAACGGCAGCGGTATCAACAAGCCCGAGGATCTGATCGGCAAGACCATCGCCACCCCGTTTGTCTCCACCTCTCACTACAGCCTGCTAGGTGCGCTCAAGCACTGGGGCCTGGATACCTCGAAAGTCAAAGTGGTGAATCTGCAACCCGCAGAAATCGCGGCGGCCTGGAAACGCGGCGACATCGACGGCGCCTTTGTCTGGTCACCTGCTCTGGGCGAGATCCGCAAGACCGGCAAGACCCTGACCGATGCCGCGCAGGTCGGCCAGTGGGGCGCGCCGACCTTCGAAGTCTGGGTAGCGCGCAAGGATTTTGCCGAGAAGCACCCGGAAGTCGTGGCCAAATTCGCCAAGGTGACCCTGGACTCGTTCGCCGACTATGCCGCCCATAAAGACAGCTGGACGGCCGACTCGGTGCCAGTGCAGAAAATCGCCAAACTGACCGGTGCCAACGCCGCCGATGTCCCGGAATTGCTGGCAGGTTCGGCTTTCCCCGATGCCAAGGCGCAACAGACCACTGCGCTGCTGGATGGCGGCACGGCGAAGGCGATTGGTGAAACGGCGAAATTCCTGAAGGAACAAGGCAAGGTGGAAAGCGTACTGCCCGACTACTCGCCTTATGTCAGTGCGAAGTTTGTAACCGAATAAACGCTATCGCGAGCAGGCGAGCTCCCACACTGGCTCAGTGAGCCTTTGTGGGAGCGAGCCTGCTCGCGATGAGGGTGTCGCATCACAGAGACTTTTCGAAGATCTTCGAATTACGCTGATAGTTGTAGAGAGAAGCCCGCGCCGCCGGCAGGCGCTCGACGCTGCTCGGTTCGAAGCCACGCTCACGGAACCAGTGGGCGGTGCGGGTGGTGAGGACGAACAGAGTCTTCAGGCCCTGCGCCCGGGCGCGAGTCTCGATGCGCTCCAGCAACTCGTCGCCGCGACCGCCATGGCGGTATTCCGGGTTCACCGCCAGGCACGCCAGCTCACCGGCATCCGAATCGGCAATCTGATACAGCGCCGCACAGGCGATGATCATCCCTTCACGCTCGACCACGCTGAACTGCTCGATCTCCCGCTCCAGCACTTCACGGGAACGGCGCACCAGAATCCCTTGCTCCTCCAGCGGACTGATCAGGTCGAGCAGACCGCCGACGTCTTCAATCGCCGCCTCGCGCACCAGCTCGAACTGCTCCTGGGCCACCAGCGTACCGCCACCGTCACGGGTGAACAGTTCGGTCAGCAGCGCGCCGTCCTCGGCATAACTGACGATATGGCTACGCGCTACGCCGCCACGGCAGGCTTCGGCGGCGGCATCCAGCAGTTCCGCCTGATAGTTGCTGCCCAGGCGCTGCAAATGCGCCGGCACCTGTTGCGGACGCAGTTCGCGTACCAGTTTGCCGTTTTCGTCGATCAGGCCGAGGTCGGCGCCGAACAGCAGCAGTTTGTCGGCACCCAGATCGATCGCGGCGCGAGTAGCGACGTCTTCGCAGGCGAGGTTGAAGATCTCGCCGGTCGGCGAATACCCCAGCGGCGACAGCAGCACGATGGAGCGCTCGTCGAGCAGACGGTTGATACCCTTGCGATCGACCCGGCGTACTTCGCCGGTGTGGTGATAGTCGACACCTTCCAGCACACCGATCGGCCGCGCTGTCACCAGATTGCCGCTGGCCACCCGCAGGCGCGAGCCCTGCATCGGCGACGAGGCCATGTCCATGGACAACCGCGCTTCGATGGCGATGCGCAACTGGCCAACCGCGTCGATCACGCATTCAAGCGTCGCCGCATCGGTGATGCGCATGCCGTGGTGGTAATGCGGAGTCAGGCCGCGGGCGGCGAGACGGGTTTCAATCTGTGGGCGGGAACCGTGGACCAGCACCAGCCGCACGCCGAGGCTGTGCAGCAACACAATGTCATGGACGATGTTGCCGAAATTCGGATGCTCAACGCCGTCGCCGGGCAGCATGACGACGAAGGTGCAGTCGCGGTGGGCATTGATATAAGGGGACGCGTGACGAAGCCAATTGACGTATTCGGGCATGAACCTGGGCCTGTAATAAATAGCAGCCGGAAAAAGGGCGAAACGGAAAACGCACAGCGGGCTGGTGGTTATCGTCGGAACAGGCTTGGCGACACGCGCGCTCTCCTCATGAATACGGGTTGGCAGGACGGCAATTTATACAGCTTTGAGACAGTAATGTTCGATCAACTGCCGCAATAGATGCACGGTAGGCTGCAAACGTGACATTTCAAGGTACTCGTCCGGCTGATGCGCACAGGCGATGTCGCCGGGGCCGAGCACAATGGTTTCGCAGCCAAGGCGCTGAAGATAAGGCGCTTCGGTGCCGAACGCTACCGCTTCGGCCGTATGGCCGGTGAGTTTTTCGGCAATCCGCACCAGCTCGGCGTCCTCGGACTGCTCGAACGGCGGAACTTCGGGGAACAGCGGTGCGTAGTCGATCTTCACCTGATGGCGTTCGGCGACCGGGTTGAGCTTGCGCAGGATCTCGGCCCGCAGAACCTTCGGGTCCATTCCCGGCAACGGCCGCAGATCGAACTCGAGCGAACATTGGCCGCAGATGCGGTTGGGGTTGTCGCCGCCATGGATGCAGCCGAAGTTCATGGTCGGCTGCGGCACGCTGAATTGCGGGTTATTGAATTCGCGTTGCCACAGCAGGCGAAGGCCGCGCAGTTCACCGATGGCGTCGTGCATTGCCTCGAGGGCGCTGTGCCCCAGACGCGGATCCGACGAATGGCCACTCTGCCCGAGGATGTCGATGCGCTCCATCATGATGCCCTTGTGCATGCGGATCGGCTTGAGCCCGGTCGGCTCGCCGATCACCGCCGCCCGGCCCAGCGGCCGCCCCGCCTCGGCCAGCGCCCGGGCGCCGGACATCGAGCTTTCTTCATCGCAGGTGGCGAGGATCAGCAGCGGTTGCTTGAACGGCTGGTCGAGCAATGGTTGCACGGCTTCGATGATGAGGGCGAAAAAGCCCTTCATGTCGCAACTGCCGAGGCCAACCCAGCGGCCATCGACTTCTGTGAGTTTCAGCGGATCGGTTTTCCACAGCGCATCGTCGTAGGGCACCGTGTCGCTGTGCCCGGCCAGCACCAGCCCGCCGGGGCCACTGCCGAAACTGGCGAGCAGATTGAATTTGCCGGGGCTGACCTGCTGGATATCGCAGCTGAAGCCCAGGTCGCCGAGCCAACCCGCGAGCAGATCGATCACCGCGCGGTTGGACTGATCGAGACGCGGCTGGGTGCAACTGACCGACGGCACGGCGATCAGTGCAGCGAACTGGTCTTGCATGGACGGCAAAGGCATCGCTGACTCCAACTCCCGGATTGAAGTCCATCATAGAACCATCCGGCGCCGAGAATAAACCGCCGCAAGGCGTAGGAAGTTTGAGTCCTGTACACTGCACGGCCTTGGCAGCCACACATTCCCCCGGCTGCGCTCCCGATCCTGGATTTTCCGGCCATGCAGAAAGAAACCGAAATCAAACTCCGCGTCAGCCGCGAAACCCTCGCCGCCCTGCGCGAGCACCCTCTCCTGAAAAAACGCAACAAAAGTGGCTGGGAACGCCGTGAGTTGATGAATCAGTACTTCGACACGCCTGAGCGTGACCTGGCCCGGGCCAAGGTTGCCCTGCGCCTGCGCAAGGACGGCGAAGAAGTGATTCAGACCCTCAAGACCCGTGGCCAGAGCGTTGCCGGTCTGTCCGAGCGTAACGAATACGACTGGAACCTGCCCAAAGCCAAGCTCGACGTGAAGAAACTCGACGGCGAATGCTGGCCCGAGTCCCTCGCCGAGCTGGACAAGAAAACCCTGAAGCCGATCTTCACCACCGATTTCGTCCGTGAGCGCGCCGAAATCGCCTGGGGCCGAGGCAAGACCAAAGTGGTCATCGAAGCCGCACTGGACCTGGGTCACGTGGTCGTCGGCAAACAGAAAGAAGAAATCTGCGAGCTGGAGCTGGAACTGCGCGAAGGCGAGCCGGCCGCGCTGCTGGAACTGGCCGCTGAACTGGCCGAAACCCTGGCCCTGATGCCGTGCGATATCAGCAAGGCCGAGCGCGGCTATCGCCTGTACGACGCCAACAGCTACTCGCTGAGCCTGCCGGCACCGGCCATCACCGCTGAAACCCCGCTGGACGATGCCTTCGCCGCCCTGAGCTGGCACTTGCTCGGCAGCAGCCAGCGTCTGGCCGAACAGTATCGTTTCAACGGCCACTGGCGCCTGCTGCAGGACTGGGTCGAGAACCTCGCGGAAATGCGCGCCCTGCTCAGCAGCCTCGGCCAGGCCGCGCCGCGTCAGTCGACCCACGACCTGCGCGTGGCGCTGGATGCCTTGCTGGAAGACTGGCGCCCGCTGGTACAAGTCGGGATTGAAGACGAAGACGTGCGCAAAGCCGCGCCGGAGCAGTTCCTCGAAGAACTGGAAGACCCGCGCTGGGGCCTGTTCTCGCTGAACACGTCGCGCTGGTTGCTGGCTCGCACCTGGGCGGCCGACCGCAACACCCGTGGCAATCGCCAGGGCGCTGCGCAATTGAGCAGCTGGTTGCCGCGCCTGCTGGGCGAAGAAGCCACTTCGCTGCAATTGCAGCGTTATCAGCAGCAGCCGGAAGATCTGGCCGAGCAACTGCCGCGCATCGAGCGCATCCAGGTCTGGCTGCACCACGCGCGCAACGTGCTGGATATCCCGGAAATGGATCGTCTGTACGGCGAGCTGAACAAACTGGCGCAACTGGCCAACGAGCCGACCATCACCGATGAACTGCTCGATGCGCGCAAGCATCAGGCAATTGCGGTTTACCAGAATCGCGCCTGGAAAATGCTGCTGCGCATGTAACACCCCTTTCGCGAGCAGGCTCGCTCCCACATGGAAATCCATTCCAACTGTGGGAGCTGGCTTGCCAGCGATGAGGCCAACAACCTCACCTCAAACCGGCAGACTGGTCGTCGACTTGATCTCCGACAACGCCACAATCGAGTTCACTTCCTGAATCCCCGGCACCAGTGACAGCTTCTCGAAGAAGAAGCGCTCATACGCCTCGATGTCCGCCGCGACGATCCGCAACAGAAAGTCCACCGCCCCCATCAGCACGTAACACTCCAGCACTTCGGGAAAGCCGCGAATCGCCTCGGTGAATTCGGTGAAGTTCGAACGGCCGTGGGCGTTGAGTTTGATTTCGGCGAAGATCTGCGTGTTCAGGCCGATTTTCTTGCGATCGAGCAAGGTCACCTGGCCGCGAATGATCCCCTCCTCCTTCATCCGCTGAATCCGCCGCCAGCACGGCGACTGCGACAGGCCCACTTGTTCGGCGATCTGCGCGCTGGACAAGGAAGCATCCTCTTGCAGCATGGCGAGAATGCGTCGGTCGTAGCTGTCCAGCTCACTATGCATAAATAATCCTCAAAATCAGCAGATGGCGAATTGATCTACCTTATCAATCGCCTAACCAGCTCATCTTAGACAAGAAATGCCCGGCATCGGATGTAAAAATTCCTCCACTGATTCCGGAGACTTGCCATGCCACACCTCGAAGCCGTCAACACCCCCGCGCCCCGTGCCGATGTGTGGAACGCCAGCAATGCCCATTGCCACGCGCAGTACCAGATTCTGGCCGAGGCGGAGCCGGATTTGCTGGTGCGTGTGTTGAACCTGTTCGCCTTGCAGTTCCTCACCCCGGAACAGGTCAATGTCCAGCGGCTGGATGATCTGCTGTCGATCGACATCGTCATGAGCGGCCTGAGCTGGCACCGCGCCCAGGTGATCGCGGAAAAACTTCGTAACCTGATCAGCGTTTGCTCGGTGAACCTGCAAAACCCCGATACGGCGTGGGATGCGCCGGCTCAGGCGGCTGGCTGACAAAAGCGGAAACGCCTTTGTCGGGTAGTGGCCCAACGGTCTGCGGGGCCACGACTATCCTTTGCGAACTGTCGTTCAAAAGGAGCCCGCATGTCCGTTCAACTCGCCACTCAGGACCGCTGGCTGGATCTCAATGATGTATTGCGTGAACTGGTCGCCCAGGGCTTCATCAGCCAGGACTCGGCCGAGCATGCGCTGAATGCGCGTCGCCGCCATGCCACCCACGGGCAGGTGCACCCGCTGGAATTCATCGCCGGCCAGCAACTGGACGACCTAAGCCGTCCGGGCAAACACCTGGACCTGGAAAGCCTGACCCTGTGGCTGGCGCAGCAGGCCGGCCAGCCGTACCTGCGGATCGATCCACTGAAGATCAACGTCGCCGCCATCACCCCGCTCATGTCCTACGCCTTCGCCCAGCGCCACAAGATCCTTGCGGTGTCGGTCGACCGCGATGCAGTGACCGTCGCCAGCGCCCAGCCCTACGTCAATGGCTGGGAAGCCGATCTGACCCACGTGCTGAAACTGCCGATCAAACGGGTCGTCGCCAACCCGGTGGACATTCAGCGCTTCAGCGTCGAGTTTTTTCGTCTCGCCAAATCGGTCAGCGGCGCCAGCAACGCCGACCAGCCGGGCAACAACCTCGGTAATTTCGAACAACTGCTCAACCTCGGCGCCAGCGATCAGGAGCCGGACGCCAACGACGCGCACATCGTCAACATCGTCGACTGGCTGTTCCAGTACGCCTTCCAGCAGCGGGCCAGCGATATCCACATCGAGCCACGTCGCGAGCAAGGTACGGTGCGTTTTCGCATCGACGGCGTACTGCACAACGTCTATCAGTTCCCGCCGCAGGTGACGATGGCCATCGTCAGTCGCCTGAAAAGCCTCGGAAGAATGAATGTCGCCGAGAAGCGCAAACCCCAGGACGGCCGGGTCAAGACCAAGACCCCGGACGGCGGCGAAGTCGAGCTGCGCCTGTCGACGCTGCCCACAGCGTTCGGCGAGAAAATGGTGATGCGGATCTTCGATCCGGAGGTTCTGCTCAAGGATTTCGATCAGTTGGGGTTTTCCACCGACGATCTGCGTCGCTGGCAGGACATGACCCGCCAGCCCAACGGCATCATTCTCGTCACCGGGCCGACCGGTTCGGGCAAGACCACCACGCTCTATACCACCCTGAAAAAACTGGCGACCCCGGAAATCAACCTCTGCACCATCGAGGACCCGATCGAGATGGTCGAGCCGGCCTTCAACCAGATGCAGGTGCAGCACAATATCGACCTGACCTTCGCCGCCGGCGTGCGGGCACTGATGCGGCAAGACCCGGACATCATCATGATCGGCGAGATCCGTGACCTGGAAACCGCCGAAATGGCGATCCAGGCCGCATTGACCGGGCACCTGGTACTGTCGACCCTGCACACCAACGACGCACCGAGCGCCATCAGCCGCCTGCTGGAACTCGGCGTGCCGCATTACCTGATCAAGGCCACGGTGCTCGGGGTCATGGCCCAACGTCTGGTGCGCACGCTGTGCCCGCACTGCAAGGCGCCGTTGCCCATCGGTGAGGAAGACTGGCAAACCCTGACCCGGCCGTGGCAGGCCCCGCTGCCGGGCAACGCACAACGGGCCATCGGTTGCCTGGAGTGCCGCGACACCGGATATCACGGGCGCGCCGGGGTCTACGAAATCATGCAACTGACCGACAGCCTCAAGGCGTTGATCAGCCCCGATACCGATTTGACGGCGCTCCGGCGCCAGGCCTTCAAGGAGGGCATGCGCAGCCTGCGATTGTCCGGCGCCCAGAAAGTCGCGGCGGGGCTGACGACCATCGAGGAGGTGCTGCGGGTGACGCCGCAGAGCGAGCAGAAATAGCCCTTCACGGAACCGGATCGAGGAAATGGCGATCCAAGCCGTTATTCAACACCAGTGGAGTCACCCATCATGCGTCTCAAACTTGCTGTCGCCACCCTCGCCCTGCTGTCCCTTCCCGTTGGTTCAGCGATGGCCGACAGCTTTTGGCGTAACGTCATTTCGTCCGGTGCCACTACCGGCTCGACGTACCTGACCTTCAAGGACCACAAGCTGATCGTCGCTGCCCAGGATGACGCCGGCAGTTTCGTTGCCAGCGATGGAGGTATCCGTGGCCCGTATCTGGAGGCCGCTATGCAGAAAGTCCGCGCCGACAACCCGGGCCTGCAGGCGACGGACATGGAACTGGCAAACGCGATCCTGGCGAAAAACGCCGTGGCCTCGGAATAAACCTTTCGCCCACAAAAATGCCGCTCATTTGAGCGGCATTTTTTTGCCTGCCAATCAGCGGTAATCGTCTACCGGCACACACGCGCAGAACAGGTTGCGGTCGCCGTAGACGTTGTCCACCCGGTTCACTGCCGGCCAGTACTTGTGCGCCTTGGTGTGCGCATCCGGCGTAATACCCTGCTCGATACTGTAAGGCCGCTCCCAGACGCCGGTGATATCGGCCAGCGTATGCGGCGCCCGCTTGAGTGGATTGTCCTCGGCCGGCCAGTTGCCATTTTGAACTTCGGTGATTTCAGCGCGGATGCTCAACATGGCGCCGATGAAGCGGTCCAGTTCAGCCTTGGACTCACTCTCGGTCGGTTCGACCATCAAAGTGCCCGGCACCGGGAATGACATGGTCGGTGCATGGAAGCCGTAATCCATCAGGCGCTTGGCGATGTCTTCTTCACTGATCCCGGTCTGCGCCTTCAGCGGCCTCAGGTCCAGAATGCACTCATGGGCGACCCGATCATTGCGCCCGGTGTAGAGCACGGGAAAGGCGCCGGACAGATGCCGTGCCAGGTAATTCGCCGCGAGGATCGCCACTTCGCTGGCGTCCGCCAGTTGCGGCCCCATCATGGCGATGTACATCCAGCTGATCGGCAAAATGCTCGCGCTGCCCCAAGGCGCCGCACTTACCGCACCGTTCTGCGGTTGCGGCCCGTCGATCGGCACCACCGGGTGATTGGCGACGAACGGCACCAGATGCGCGCGAATGCCGATCGGCCCCATGCCCGGCCCGCCTCCGCCGTGGGGAATGCAGAAGGTCTTGTGCAGGTTCATGTGCGATACGTCGGCGCCGATGTCCGCCGGCCGCGCCAGTCCGACCTGGGCATTGAGGTTGGCGCCGTCCATGTACACCTGACCGCCGTGCTTGTGGATAACTTCGCAGATTTCGCTGATGCCCTCTTCGTACACGCCGTGGGTCGACGGGTACGTCGCCATCAGGCACGACAACTTGTCCCCCGCCTCGGAAGCCTTGGCTTTCAGATCCTCCAGATCGACGTTGCCCGCTTCGTCGCACTCGACGATCACCACCTGCATGCCGGCCATCTGCGCCGAGGCCGGGTTGGTGCCGTGGGCCGAAGACGGGATCAGGCAGATATCACGTCCGCCCTGCTGGCGGCTCTCGTGATATTTGCGGATCGCCAGTAACCCGGCGTATTCGCCCTGGGCACCGGAGTTGGGCTGCATGCAGATCGCATCGAATCCGGTGATCGCGCACAACCAGCGCTCCAGCTCTTCGATCATCAGTGTGTAACCGACGGCCTGCTCCCGAGGGACGAACGGGTGCAGGTTGGCGAACTGCGGCCAGGTGATCGGGATCATTTCGCTGGTGGCGTTGAGTTTCATGGTGCAGGAGCCGAGCGGGATCATCGACTGATTGAGCGCCAGATCCTTGTTCTCCAGCTGCTTGAGGTAGCGCAGCATCTCGGTTTCGCTGTGATGGGCGTTGAACACCGGGTGGCGCAGGTAAGGCGAGCTGCGTTGCAGTTTGTCAGGAATTCCGGATGCCAGCGCTTCGGCGTCGAGTTCCTCGACATTCAACCCATGATCGACACCCAGCAACACATCGAACAGTTTGCCGACGGTGCCCTCGTCGCAGGTTTCATCGAGACTCAGCCCCAAGTGGCCGCGACCGAGAATGCGCAGGTTGATCTGCGCGGCCTGAGCGCTTTCGATGATCGCGGTCTGCGCGCCGCCGACGTCCAGGGTCAACGTGTCGAAAAAGTGCTCGTTGATGCGCTTGATGCCATGCCGCTCAAGGCCGGCAGCGAGGATGCAGGTCAGCCGATGCACCCGCTGGGCAATGCGCTTGAGCCCCTGCGGCCCGTGATAGACCGCATAAAAACTGGCGATGTTGGCTAACAACACTTGGGCGGTGCAGATGTTCGAATTGGCCTTCTCCCGGCGAATATGCTGCTCGCGGGTTTGCAGGGCCATGCGCAGCGCGACGTTGCCGCGCGCGTCTTTCGAGACGCCGATGATCCGCCCGGGGATCGCCCGTTTGTACTCCTCGCGACTGGCGAAAAACGCTGCGTGCGGTCCGCCGTACCCCATCGGCACACCAAAGCGCTGGGACGAGCCGAACACCACATCGGCGCCCAGTTCACCGGGTGGCGTCAGCAACAACAGACTCAGCAGGTCAGCCGCTACACAGGCCAGTGCCTGTTGCGCATGCAGGTGATCGATCAACGGCCGCAAGTCGCGTATCTCGCCATGAGTGTCAGGATATTGCAGCAGCGCGCCGAACACCTGGTGCTGCTTCAAGTTATCCACAGCGTCGACGATCAGCTCGAAGCCGAAGCCTTCGGCGCGGGTCTGCACCACGGAAATCGTCTGGGGATGACAGTTTTCGTCGACGAAAAACAGATTGCTCTTCGACTTCGCCACACGTTTGGCCAACGCCATGGCCTCGGCGGCCGCAGTGGCTTCATCGAGCAACGAGGCATTCGCCAGCTCAAGACCGGTGAGGTCGATGGTCAGCTGCTGGAAATTGAGCAACGCTTCGAGCCGGCCCTGGGCGATCTCCGGTTGATACGGCGTGTACGCGGTGTACCAGCCGGGATTTTCCAGCACGTTGCGCAAAATGACCGTCGGCGTGAGGGTGCCGTGGTAACCCATGCCGATCAGGCTGGTCCAGACCTGGTTCTGCTCGGCATACCCGCGCAGTTTCGCCAGCGCAGCCTGCTCGTCCAGCGCCGGCGGCAGCTCCAGTTCGCGATTGAGGCGTATGGCAGGCGGGACGGTCTGTTCGATCAGTTCGATCCGGCTGCCCAGGCCCAGGCTGTCGAGCATGGCCTGCTGCTCGGCGGCATCGGGACCGAGGTGACGGCGAAGGAAGGCAAGGGGGTCGCGTAACTGGCTCAAGGATGGCAACTGGGACATGACGGGCTCTCTCTTGGCTGGCGGCTCGGCGTCAATGCAACACGGTCAAACCAGCATAGCAGTGGATACCGTCGCGGACGGCTTGGCGGCGGGTGGTCGAACGGGGCATGCTGTGGCACCTGCAACACGTGCCCAACCCTTGGATGATCGAATCCTCATGAGCCAACTGCCGTTTCTGCCGTTTTCCAAACCTGTCATCGATGAAGCCACCATTGCCGCCGTCGGTGATGTCCTGCGTTCCGGCTGGATCACCAGCGGGCCGAAGGTTCAGGCCTTCGAGGCGCAACTGTCGGAATATTTCGGCGGACGTCCGGTACGCACGTTCAACTCCGGCACCTGCACCATGGAAATCGCCTTGCGCATCGCCGGCATCGGGCCGGGGGACGAAGTGATCACCACGCCGATTTCCTGGGTGGCCACGGCCAACGTGATTCTTGAGGTGGGCGCCACACCGGTGTTTGCCGACATCGATCCGGTCACCCGCAACATCGACCTGGATAAACTGGAAGCGGCCATCACTCCGCGCACCAAAGCTGTCATCCCGGTCTATCTCGCCGGGCTGCCGGTGGACATGGAGCGCCTGTACGCCATCGCCAAAAAGCACAACCTGCGCATCGTCGAAGATGCCGCGCAGGCACTCGGTTCGAGCTGGAACGGCCAGCGCATCGGCGCTACCGGCGATTTCGTGTCGTTCAGCTTTCAGGCCAACAAGAACGTGACCTGCTCCGAGGGCGGGTGCCTGGTGCTGAACACGCCCGAGGAAGCGCGTCTGGCAGAGAAATATCGCCTGCAAGGCGTCACCCGTAACGGGTTCGACGGGCTGGATGTCGATGTATTGGGCGGCAAGTTCAACATGACCGACGTCGCAGCGACCATCGGCCTCGGCCAGTTCGCTCACATTGAAGCCCTGACGGCCCATCGTCAGGAACTGGCTCGCCATTACTTCAAATGCTTTGGCGATGACTTTGAAGCCACGTACGGCGCGCAACTGCCGCCAGCCGACTTCACCAACAGCAACTGGCACCTGTTCCAGCTGGTGTTGCCGGAGCGCCAGGACGGCCTGCCGGCACGGGCCACGTTCATGGAGCAGATGCAAGCGCTGGGCATCGGCATCGGCTATCACTACCCGCCAATCCATTTGCTGAGCCTGTACCGCGAGCGCGGTTTCAAGGAAGGCATGTTGCCGGTGGCCGAGCGCGTCGGGCGGCTGATCGTGTCCCTGCCGATGTTCACCACCATGACCAAGGCAGATGTCGAGCGCTCGGTGGCGGCGGTCAAAGCGGTACTGGGCAACGCCTGAGCCGCGCAATAGAAAGCTGCGGCCACAAAAAAGCCCCGACGGATCGGGGCTTTGCGGTGTTGCCTGAAGCTTATTCGCCGATGGCGGCCTTGTAGGCGGCAGCGTCGAGCAGCTTGTCCAGCTCGGTCTTGTCGCTTGGCTTGAGCTTGAAGATCCAGGCGGCGTACGGATCGTTGTTCAGTTCTTCCGGCGAATCGGCCAGCTCTTCGTTGACCGCGATCACTTCACCGCCGACCGGGGAGTAGATGTCGGAAGCGGCCTTAACCGACTCGACAACACCGGCAGCATCACCGGCCGCGAAAACCTTGCCCACTTCGGCCAGTTCAACGAACACCACATCACCCAGCGCTTCCTGCGCGTGATCGCTGATGCCCACGGTGACGGTGCCATCGGCTTCCAGGCGCGCCCATTCATGACTTTCGGCAAAACGCAGTTCGGCTGGGATGTTGCTCATGCTCGGTGTCCTCAAGAAATTGTCAGCGGTCGTGCCCGCCGGAAAAGGTTAGATCAAGGTTTTGCCGTGACGGACGAAGGTCGGTTTGACCACTCGTACCGGATACCACTTGCCACGGATTTCCACTTCGGCGCGGTCGGCAGTCGCCATCGGTACACGCGCCAGGGCAATCGACTTGCTAAGCGTAGGAGAGAAACTACCACTGGTGATCTCTCCTTCGCCAACATCAGCGATACGAACCACCTGATGCGCACGCAAAACCCCGCGTTCCTCAAGCACCAGCCCCACCAGTTTGTGCTGCACGCCGGTGGTTTTTTCCGCTTCCAGCGCATCACGACCGATGAACCGACGCGTGGCCGGTTCCCAGGCAATGCTCCAGGCCATGTTCGAAGCCAGTGGCGAAACATCCTGATGAATGTCCTGACCGTAGAGGTTCATCCCGGCTTCCACCCGCAAGGTGTCGCGAGCGCCAAGGCCGATCGGGGAAATGCCGGCGCCCACCAGATCGTTGAAAAATCCGGGGGCCTGATCGGCCGGCAGGGCGATTTCCAGACCGTCTTCACCGGTGTAGCCGGTCCGCGCAATGAACCAGTCACCGTCGACGTGGCCTTCGAAAGGCTTGAGCATCTGGATCAGATTGGCGCGGGACTGGGTCACCAGTTCGGCAATCTTGTGCCGGGCATGGGGGCCTTGAATGGCGAGCATCGCAAGATCCGTACGCTCATGCAGCTGCACGTCGAAGCCGGCGAGTTGCGCCTGCATCCACGCCAGGTCCTGATCGCGGGTCGACGCGTTGACCACCAGTCGGTAACAGTCCTCGAGACGATAGACGATCATGTCGTCGACTATGCCGCCGCGCTCATTGAGCATGGTGCTGTACAACGCACGGCCGGGGCTGTGCAGGCGTTCGACATCGTTGGCCAGCAAATGCTGGAGCCAGGCCTTGGCCTGGTGGCCGGCGACATCGATCACGGTCATGTGGGAAACATCGAACACCCCGCAATCGCGACGCACCTCGTGGTGCTCCTCGACCTGCGAGCCGTAATGCAGTGGCATGTCCCAACCGCCAAAATCGACCATCTTCGCGCCGAGGGCGAGATGCAGGTCATACAGAGGCGTACGCTGTCCCATGGGTTTCTCCTTCCGGGCGTGGCGAAGGTGCGGAGCGCTGCTGCACGGTTTGAAAGGCCCGTAAAAGAAGGCTTTCAGCCGATTTCAGCGACAGGGTCTGTCAGACGGACCGCACCGAATGCCGCGCATTGTAGCCGCATGATTCAGGACTGACGACTAAGTGTTTCTGTGGGCCGAACGCCGGATCAGGCCGATGACCGGCAACAGGCCGACCAGGACCAGGGTCAGCGCCGGTAACGACGCCCTCGCCCATTCGCCTTCGCTGGTCATTTCGAAGATCCGCACGGCCAGCGTGTCCCAGCCAAACGGGCGCATCAGCAGGGTTGCAGGCATTTCCTTGAGCACATCGACGAACACCAGCAACGCGGCGCTGAGCGTGCCGGGCAGCAGCAACGGCAGATACACTTTGAAAAACAGTCGCGGCCCACTGACACCCAGGCTACGTGCTGCTTCAGGCAAAGAGGGCCGTATACGCGCCAGACTGCTTTCCAGCGGCCCGTAGGCGACCGCTACAAACCGCACCAGATAAGCCATCAGCAACGCCGCCAGGCTGCCCAGCAGCAACGGTTTGCCTGCGCCGCCGAGCCAGCCGGAGAGCGGAATCACCAGCTCACGATCCAGATAACTGAATGCCAGCATGATCGACACCGCCAGCACCGAGCCCGGTAACGCGTAGCCGAGGTTGGCCAGACTGACGCCGGAACGGATCGCCGGGGTCGGTGCCAGACGTCGGGCGAATGCCAGCAACATCGCCACGCTGACCGTGATCAGTGCAGCCATACCGCCCAGATACAGGGTGTGCAGGATCAGCCCGGCGTAACGCTCATCCAGATCGAAACGCCCCCGCTGCCAGAACCACACCAGCAGTTGCAGCACCGGGATGACAAACGCACAGGCGAACACCAGACCGCACCAGCCGGTCGCCGCCCAGGCCTTGGGCCCGCGCAAGTGATACAGCGCCTTGACCCGCGGCCGCTCGTTGCTCGCCCGATTGGCGCCGCGCGCGCGACGTTCGCCGTACAACACCAGCATCACCACCAGCAGCAACAGACTGGCCAGTTGCGCGGCGCTCGACAGACTGAAGAAGCCATACCAGGTCTTGTAGATCGCCGTGGTGAAGGTGTCGAAGTTGAACACCGAGACCGCGCCGAAATCCGCCAGGGTTTCCATCAACGCCAGCGCCACACCGGCGCCGATGGCTGGCCGCGCCATCGGCAATGCCACGCGCCAGAACGCCTGCCACGGCGACTGGCCGAGCACCCGCGCCGCTTCCATCAGGCCTTTGCCCTGGGCAAGAAACGCGGTACGTGCCAGCAAGTAAACGTAGGGATAGAACACCAGCACCAACACCAGAATCACCCCGCCGGTGGAGCGTACCCGCGGCAGGCGCAGGCCGGTGCCAAACCATTCGCGCAACAAGCTTTGCACGGGACCTGCGAAGTCCAGCAGGCCGACGAACACGAAGGCCAGCACATAGGCCGGAATTGCGAAGGGCAGCATTAAAGCCCAGTCGAGCCAGCGCCGGCCGGGGAATTCGCAGAGGCTGGTGAGCCACGCGAGGCTGACGCCCAGCAGGGTCACGCCGATGCCGACGCCGAGCACCAGCGTCAGGGTGTTGCCCAGCAGACGTGGCATCTGGGTTTCCCACAGGTGCGACCAGATCTGCTGGTCGATGGTCTGCCACGACAGCAGGAGCACGCTGAGGGGGAGCAGCACCAACGCGGCGATGGCGAAGACGATGGGGTACCAGCGGCGTTGGGCGGGGTGGGCCACTTTTAGAACTCTGGAGGGATGTAGGTGTTCTTGGTTTTTTTGTTTCAGGTCAGGATTGCTGCCCTCACCCTAGCCCTCTCCCGGGGGGAGAGGGGACTGACCGTGGTGATCTTTCGAGTTACGCCGACCTGATAAATCGAGCCGAACTCAGGTTTCGAAAACAACCCAAATCGGCTCCCTCTCCCCCTGGGAGAGGGCTGGGGTGAGGGGCTGGATCTTGAAGTAGTCGATGAACTTCCCGAGAACTCAGTTCCAACCCGCCCGATCCATCATCCGGATCGCCTCAGCCTGACGCTTGCCCGCCACCTCAACCGGCAACGTATCGGCGACAAACTGTCCCCACGCCGCCACTTCTTCCGAAGGCTTCACCGCCGGATTCGCCGGGAATTCCTGGTTCACGTCGGCAAAGATCTTCTGCGCCTCTGGTGTGGTCATCCACTCGACCAGGGCCTTGGCCGCTTCCGGGTGCGGCGCATGTTTGGTCAGGCCGATGCCCGACAGGTTGACGTGCACACCACGGTCCGCCTGGTTCGGCCAGAACAGTTTTACCGGCAGATCCGGCTTCTGCTGGTGCAGGCGGCCGTAGTAGTAGGTGTTGACGATGCCGACGTCGCACTGGCCGGCGTTGATCGCTTCCAGCACCGCGACGTCATCGGAGAACACATCGGTGGACAGGTTGTTGACCCAGCCCTTGAGGATCTTCTCGGTTTTCTCGGCGCCGTGGACTTCGATCATGGTGGCGGTCAGCGACTGGTTGTAGACCTTCTTCGCCGTGCGCAGGCACAGGCGGCCTTCCCAGTTCTTGTCGGCCAGCGCTTCGTAGGTGGTCAACTCGCCCGGTTTCACCCGTGCGGTGGAATAGGCGATGGTCCGCGCGCGCAGGCTCAGGCCGGTCCAGGCGTGAGTGGACGAGCGGTATTGCAGGGGAATGTTGGCGTCGATGGTTTTCGAGGTGAACGGCTGGAGAATGCCCATCTGTTCGGCCTGCCAGAGGTTGCCGGCATCGACGGTCAGCAGCAGGTCGGCGGTGGCGTTCTCGCCTTCAGCCTTGATCCGCTGCATCAGCGGCGCTTCCTTGTCGGTGATGAACTTGATCTTCACCCCGGTCTTGGCGGTGTAGGCATCGAACACCGGTTTGATCAGTTCATCGATACGCGAGGAGTAGACCACCACCTCGTCGGCGGCCTGGGCGGCGGTGCTGCCAATCAGGGTCAGGGCCAGTGCGGTCAGAAGACGCTTGGGTGCCAACATGGGAGTGATCTCTCGGTCGGGAAAAGTGGTCCAAATGATAAAGACTCACATTTACCAGCTCAATCGAACACTTTCCCAAGGAGTTACCAGATGTTGCACGACGTTCGTCAGGCCTTGGCGAGGGCCGGCAAGTCCCCGGTCAGCCCCAATGCTTCACGCACAAACAGCGCTTTGGCCTCGGGCATCTGCTCGACGATTTTCAGTCCGGTGTTGCGCAGCCAGCGCAGCGGCAGCGGATCGGCCTGGAACAACCGCTCGAAACCTTCCATCGCGGCCATCAGCGCCAGGTTATGCGGCATGCGCCGACGCTCGTAGCGGCTCAGGACTTTCACGTCCGCCAGACGTTCGCCGCGTTCGTTCGCTTGCAACAGCACTTCGGCCAGCACAGCGGCGTCGAGGAAACCGAGGTTCACACCCTGCCCCGCCAGCGGGTGAATGGTGTGCGCGGCATCGCCGATCAATGCCAGGCCTTCGGCCACGTAGCGCTTGGCGTGACGTTGACGCAGCGGCACGCAAAGACGCGGGTCGGCGCTCATGACGTCGCCGAGGCAGCCTTCGAAGGCACGCTCCAGTTCACGGCAGAAATCCGCCTCATCCAGCGCCATCAGCCGCTCGGCTTCGCTTGGCGTGGTCGACCAGACGATCGAGCACCAGTCCTGCTGACCGTCACGCTCCAGCGGCAGAAACGCCAACGGCCCGTGATCGGTGAAGCGCTGCCATGCCGTCATGCGGTGCGGTTTGCTGCTGCGCACGCTGGTAACGATGGCGTGGTGCAGATAATCCCACTCGCGGGTGGCGACGCCGGTCAGACGGCGCACGGCGGAATTGGCGCCGTCCGCTGCGATCACCAGCGGCGCGCGCAGGGTGCGACCGTCAGCCAGGGTCAGCAGCCAGTCGTCACCGGAGCGGCGCATCTGCTCCAGCCGAGCATTGGGCAGCAGACCCAGATCGCAATCGTGCAAACGGTCGAGCAAGGCATCCTGCACCACACGGTTTTCGACAATGTGGCCGAGCACATCGGCGTGCACGCTGCCGGCCGAGAAGTGAATCTGCCCGGTGCCGCTGCCGTCCCAGACATGCATGTCGGTGTAGGGGCTGCTGCGTCGGTTGACAATGCCGTCCCACACGCCGAGGCGATCGAGGATCCGCTGGCTGGCCGCCGACAGTGCGCTCACTCGAGGCTCGAACGGCGCGTCGCCATTGAAGGGTTTGACGCTCAGCGGGCTGCCGTCGAGCAGCAGGACTTCCAGCCCGCTGTTCTGCAACGCCAGCGCCAGGGCGCTGCCGACCATTCCGGCTCCGACAATCAGCAGATCTGCGCGCATTTCCATGCTTTAAGCCTGTCTCGCTTGCGGCTTGAGCCGCACGTAAAGGGTTTTACCGACCCGCGCCACCAGGTTGCCGGCGCCGTCATGAATGTCGACCTGCAACTGCGGCAGGTATTTCTCGCCACTGGCGGTCTGCCGACGGATCTCGTCGAGCAGGGTGTCGTCGATGTTGAACCGGGCAAACACGGGGCCTTTGCCCGGCGAAATAAAGTCGATATCGGCGGCCTTGTCCCAGACGATGTACTTCGATCCGAGGTTCTCCATGAGCATCAACATGAAGAACGGGTCGACCATCGAATACAGACTGCCGCCGAACTGGGTGCCGACGTAATTGCGGTTGTACCAGCCCAGGCCCATCGAGACCTGGATGTCACGAAAGTCATCGCTGATGTGCTTCACCCGGATCCCGGCGCCGAAGTACGGCGGGTAGAACGTCATGATCCAGCGCATCAGCCGCGCCTTGCCAAACTGCCTGATCAGCCACTCACGCATCCGGCCGCGTCCCCAGCCCCATGGCCTGGCGGGCGAACCAGCGCTTGGCCGGCGGCAGCAGATCGAGACCGAGCAGGCCGATGTTGCGTCCCAGCGACACCAGTGGCTGAGTGCTGCCGAACAGGCGCGTGACCTGATCTGAAAAACCGACGGTGAGGTCCTGATCGAGACGCTGGCGTTCGCGATAAGCCTGCAACGTGGCGAAATCCCCCAGCGGTTTGTCGCTGGCCAGCAGCGCCGCGGCCAAGGCATCGGCATCGCGCAGGGACAGGTTGAAACCCTGCCCGGCAATCGGGTGCAAGCTGTGGGCGGCGTTGCCGAGGACCGCCAGATGCGAGCGCACCTGCTCTTCGGCTTCCACCAGCGACAGCGGGTACAGATGCCGCGCGCCGACCTGCTTCAGGGTGCCGAGGCGGTAGCCGAACACGCCTTGCAGCTCGCTGAGAAAATCACGTTCGCTCAAGTCGGCCAGACGTTGCGCGTCCATGCCCAGACGGGTCCAGACCAGTGCGCAGCGGTTTTCCGGCAGCGGCAGCAGTGCCATCGGGCCTTCGTCGGTGAAGCGCTCGAACGCCATGCCGTTGTGCGCTTCGCTCGGGGTGATGTTGGCGATCAGCGCGCTCTGGTTGTACGGGCGCTTGCGTACGTTGATGCCCAATTGCTCGCGCAGACCGGAACGGCCGCCATCGGCGAGCACCGCCAGATCGCATTCGAGCGTGGTTTCATCGTTGAGGGTCAGGCGATAGCCGTCGGGCAGCGGTTCCATGCGGGTGACCTCTGCCGGGCAGCGCCAGCTGATCACGTCCCTGTCGACGTGCTGCCACAGGCAATGGCCGAGCCAGGCGTTTTCCACTACATAGCCGAGCGCCGGGACACCTTCTTCCATCGCCGACAGGCGGGCGGTGGAAAAACGTCCACGGTCGGACACGTGAATCTGTTTGATCGGTTCGGCGCGGCGGGAGATCTCCTGCCACACACCCAGCCGCTGATAAATCTGTCGCGAGCCGAAGGACAGTGCCGATGATCGCGCGTCGTAGCTTGGTTGCCAGCTGTCACCGGGGGCGAACGGTTCGATCAGCACGATCTTCCAGCCCCGTGCCTTGGCCCCGGCCTGCAAGGCCAACGCCAGACTGGCGCCGACCAGACCGCCACCGATGATTGCCAGATTGACCCGACTCATGCCGCGCAGGTCCGTGCTTGCGCCATCAGGGCTTCGATCTCGGCGACGGTTTTCGGCACGCCGTGGGTCAAAATTTCACAACCGCTCTTGGTCACTACCACGTCGTCCTCAATGCGCACGCCAATGCCGCGCCATTTCTTCGCTACGTTCTGATTGTCCGGGGCGATGTAGATGCCCGGCTCCACGGTCAGCGCCATGCCGACTTCCAGCACCCGCCATTCGCCGCCGACCTTGTATTCGCCGACGTCATGCACATCCATGCCCAGCCAGTGGCCGGCGCGGTGCATGTAAAACGCCTTGTAGGCCTCGGAGGCGATCAATTCGTCCACTTCGCCCTGCAACAACCCCAGTTTCACCAGCCCGGCGGTGATGACCCGAACCGTGGCTTCGTGCGCCTGGTTCCAGTGCTTGTTCGGGGCGATTTCGGCGAATGCAGCTTCCTGCGAGGCCAATACCAATTCGTAGATCGCTTTCTGCTCAGCCGAGAACTTGCCGTTGACCGGCCAGGTACGGGTGATGTCGCTGGCGTAGCAGTCGATTTCGCAACCGGCGTCGATCAGCACCAGATCGCCGTCCTTGAGCAACGCGTCATTCTGCTGGTAATGCAGGATGCAGCTGTTGCGCCCGGCGGCGACGATCGAACCGTAGGCCGGCATCTTCGCCCCGCCCTTGCGGAACTCGTAATCGAGCTCGGCTTCAAGGCTGTACTCGTAGAGCCCGGCACGGCTGGCCTGCATCGCCCGAATGTGGGCTTGGGCGGAAATCCGCGCCGCTTCGCGCATCACCTTCACTTCTGCCGCCGATTTATACAGGCGCATGTCGTGCAGCAGGTGATCCAAGGCAACGAATTCGTTCGGCGGCTGGGCACCGAGGTGCGCCTTGGAGCGGATCACGTTGATCCAGTCCATCAGGTGGCGGTCGAATTCCGGGTTGCTGCCCATGGCCGAATACACTCGGTCGCGGCCTTCGATCAGGCCCGGCAGGATGTCGTCGATGTCGGTGATGGGGAAAGCGTCGTCGGCGCCAAAATCGCGAATCGCGCCTTCCTGGCCGGCGCGCAGGCCGTCCCATAGTTCCCGCTCCGCATTACGCTCACGGCAGAACAGCACGTACTCGCCGTGTTCGCGACCGGGCATCAGGACGATGACCGCTTGCGGCTCCGGGAAACCGCTCAGGTACTGGAAGTCACTGTCCTGGCGGTAGACATGCTCGACGTCGCGATTGCGGATGGCAACCGCGGCGGCGGGCAGAATGGCGATACTGTTGGGTTCCATCTGCGCCATCAAGGCCTTGCGGCGACGGCTGTATTCCGCTTTCGGGATATGGATCATGGGCAGATGGCTTTCCCTGGCACGCGATCAGTGCAGCGACGGCTTGGCAGCTGGCGGCACATCGGCTTTCTTGGTTTCGGAGAACAGCAGCAGCGGGGCTACGCGCAGGTACTCCATGACTTCCATGTAGTCGCTTTCGCCGTCTTCGGACTCTTCCAGCGCGTCTTGCACCTGGGAGATCGCCGCCAGATCCTGCAACACCTCGGTGGCCTCGGTGCTCAGCATGCTGCTGTCGCGGCAGTTCAGGCCGAAACCGGTGAGGAAGCCCTGGCACCATTCACCCAGCGCGGCAGCGCGCTCGGCCAGTGGCGCGTCATCGTTGGGCAGCAGCAGAACCACGGTGACGTCGTCGCCGGTGAGTTCGCTCTTGACCATTTCCTGCAGACCGATCAGCGCGTTGCGGACGTTGTCCTGCGGCTCGCTTTCGAGCAGCTCGGCGGCATCGATCAACCACTCTTCGGCATTGAAGCCGGCGCCGGCGCAACTGCGGCCCAGCAACAGGCCGTGCAGTTCGGCAGGCGAAACGGAGTGACCGCTGGAATTCAGCAGGGTGGCAAAGCCTTGGTACGGGGAATTCTGAATGGGCATGGGCAGCTAGGCGCCAGACGGCGCTATGTCTAGAATGAAGGCCTTGTATCCTACATCGACAGACTCGCCAAGACCATTAAAGGCTGTCCGCCAGCCAAACCCATCAGACCGAATCAGTGGACACAATGGAAGACACCGACCTGCAAGCGCTGATGGCCAGACTCGAACTGCTGATTACTCGGGTCGAGCAACTAAAGAGTCAAAACGCACTCTTACTAGCTCAGGAAAAGACCTGGCGCGAGGAACGCGCGCACCTCATTGAAAAAAACGAAATCGCCCGGCGTAAGGTCGAATCGATGATTTCGCGCCTCAAGGCCCTGGAGCAAGACTCATGAGTTCAAGCAATAGCGTTACCGTGCAGATCCTCGACAAAGAGTATTCGATCATCTGCCCGCAGGAAGAGCGCAGCAATCTGATCAGCGCCGCGCGTTACCTGGACGGCAAGATGCGCGAGATCCGCAGCAGCGGCAAAGTCATCGGCGCCGACCGCATCGCCGTGATGGCCGCGCTGAACATCACCCACGACCTCTTGCACAAAGAAGAGCGCCCGGACATCCAGGCCAGCGGCTCGACCCGTGAACAGGTGCGTGACTTGCTCGATCGTGTCGATCTGGTGCTGGCCGACGATCCGGACATCAGCAAGGGCTGATTCGCCAGACGGCTTGAGGTATACTCGCCGCACTCCCTGGGGTGCTTGCCAGTTGACGATGTCCCTGAGCCGATTTGCACTACCCTGGGGGTTGCACGTTGGGCTGGTGTGCATGTCCGCCAGACGGAAAGCCTTAAAGCCTACTGCATCCTCCACCTTGAACTCTCGGGTTCAAGGGCTAAGTCGACAGCGGCTCATCCGGGGAGCCTGATTCGAATCCGATGCCGGTGCATGCCGGCATCGGATTTTTTATGCGTACGTTTTCGTCCCCATCCTGCCGAAGCCGAACCATGACCGAACCCGCGCTGCTGCCCCGCCCCCAACTGCGCCGCCTGCTGCGCAAGGCCCGCCGCTCGCTTACGCGAAGCGAACAACGCCAGGCCGCCGAAGGCCTGTACAAACAGCTCGCGCAGGACCCGCAATTTCGCCGGGCCAAACACATTTCCCTGTACCTGCCCACCGATGGTGAAATCGACCCGCGCCTGTTGCTGCGCGCCGCCCAGCGTCGGGGCAAGAAAACCTACCTGCCGGTGCTGAGCGCTTGGCCGCGGACCAAAATGGTCTTTCAGCAGATCCGCCCCGGCGAAAAACTCAAACCCAACCGTTTCCGCATTCTTGAGCCCCGGGTCAATGTCGCCCGTCAGCGCAAGATCTGGGCACTGGATCTGGTGTTGTTGCCATTGGTGGGGTTTGACGATGTCGGCGGGCGCCTGGGAATGGGCGGCGGGTTCTACGATCGCAGCCTGGCGTACCTGGCCCGACGCCAGAACTGGCGCAAGCCGACGCTGTTGGGCCTGGCCCATGAATGTCAGAAAGTCGAACGACTGGCACAGGCCAGCTGGGATGTACCGTTGCAGGGAACGGTGACCGACAAGGCGTGGTATTTCGCAGGGTAGACGCCGCGAGGGATTCAGCGGCGTCGGGAAGACGGTGTCAGCGTTTGAACGCTGTCGACTGCTGTACTTGTTGCGCCACTTCAATGGGAGCATCGGCCTTGTTGGCCCACAGACTTTGCGCATAACCGGTGGTCACGACGCCCAGGCCGAACAAAATCACCAAAGTCCACAGCAAATCCGGTTTGCGTTTCATCGATTGCCCCCCTCAAGGCACATCATCACGATGACAGCAGCGGTTTCCATTCGTAGGCCGTGCAGCAGCGTCAAGCTTTAAAGGCCGGCATTTTGCGACAACGTGAACCTCTGCGCAAATGCTGGCGTCAACCGACTGTCGGTTTGTCATAAAATTGCCCGACAACCTGCCCAATGACCGTTTCAGGAGCACACACCATGGCCTACTGGCTGATGAAATCCGAGCCCGACGAACTTTCGATCAAGGGTCTGGAAAAACTCGGCAAAGCGCGCTGGGACGGGGTGCGCAACTATCAGGCACGCAATTTCCTGCGGGCCATGGCGGTGGGGGATGAGTTCTTTTTCTATCACTCCAGCTGCCCGGAACCGGGCATTGCCGGAATCGGCAAGATTATCGAAGCGGCCTACCCTGACCCGACGGCACTTGAGCCCGAGAGCCACTACTACGACCCGAAAGCCACGCCGGAGAAAAACGCCTGGA
The DNA here is from genome assembly GCF_054071635.1 of Pseudomonas sp. SDO52101_S400. Classification (NCBI taxonomy): domain Bacteria; kingdom Pseudomonadati; phylum Pseudomonadota; class Gammaproteobacteria; order Pseudomonadales; family Pseudomonadaceae; genus Pseudomonas; species Pseudomonas sp. SDO52101_S400. The sequence goes on from NZ_JBSVWF010000011.1 coordinate 43,513, forward strand.
GTGCGATCGATGTCGCCCATGTCGAGACGTTTGCCCGGGTGTTGAAGCTGGATTACCTGAAGCAGCAGACGGCACTGGCCGAGATGCCATTGGTGCAGAAGGGCTCGCGGCTGTCGGTGATGCCGGTGACGGCCGAGCAGTGGGCGGCGGTGATGGCGTTGAAACCGTAGAAGGTTGGCGCCGCTGTAAATGCCATCGCGAGCAGGCTCGCTCCCACATTGGATCTTTGTTGAATCACAACGTTGTGATCAACATAAATCCTGTGGGAGCGAGCCTGCTCGCGATCAGACCCGCCCGGACAGCAGTTGTTATTGAATGATCAGGTTGTTGAACAACAGATCCTCGACCACCGGTTTGCCGGTCTCGTCATTCATCACTTGTTGAGTCTGCTTCAACGCTTCCTGACGCAGCTTTTCCTTGCCCTCGATGCTGCCCATCGCTTCGGTGGTCTGCTGGGTAAACAGCGCCACCAGTTGATTGCGGATCAGCGGCTCGTTGGCCTTGACCAGTTTGGTCGCCTCGTCCCCCGTCACTCGCAACGCTACGTCGGCCTTGTAGACCTTGAGCTTCGGCGTACCGTCCAGCCCGTAGTTGCCCACGAACGGCGGGCTCAGGGTGATGTAGTTGACCTTCGGCGCCTCGCCTTCTTTGGCTTCTTCGGCCAGCGCTGCCACAGGCAGAGACAGGGCCAGCAACAACATGATCCACGCTTTCACAATTCGCTCCTTATCCGGTTTGCGGCCTAGCATAACGACCCGCCGCGCAAGCACAAGCTTATGGCGGACTATCAGGGCCGGGCATGCTCGTTGACCCGTTGACTGCCACACCTACACTTATCGGCCATCACTCCCAAAGGAATAGCCCTGATGAAAGCCGTGCTGTGCAAAGCCTTCGGCCCTGCCGAATCGCTGGTGCTGGAAGACGTCGCCAGCCCTGTCGCGAAGAAGAATGAAATCCTGCTGGACGTGCACGCCGCCGGGGTCAACTTCCCGGACACGCTGATCATCGAGGGCAAGTACCAGTTCAAGCCGCCCTTCCCGTTTTCCCCGGGTGGCGAAGCCTCTGGCGTGGTCAGCGCGGTGGGTGAAAAGGTCAGCCATTTGAAAGTCGGCGACCGGGTCATGGCCCTGACCGGCTGGGGCAGCTTCGCCGAGCAGGTCGCTGTACCGGGCTATAACGTGCTGCCGATTCCACCGTCGATGGATTTCAACACTGCCGCCGCGTTCAGCATGACCTACGGCACTTCGATGCACGCGCTCAAGCAACGCGGCAACCTGCAACCGGGCGAAACCCTGCTGGTACTCGGTGCCTCCGGCGGCGTCGGGCTCGCGGCCGTGGAGATCGGCAAAGCCATGGGCGCCCGGGTGATCGCGGCCGCCAGCAGCGCCGAGAAGCTTGCCGTGGCCAAGGCCGCCGGTGCCGACGAACTGATCAACTACAGCGAAACCAGCCTCAAGGACGAGATCAAGCGCCTGACCGACGGCCAGGGCGCCGACGTGATTTACGATCCGGTCGGCGGCGACCTGTTCGACCAGGCTATCCGCGCCATCGCCTGGAACGGCCGCCTGCTGGTGGTCGGCTTCGCCAGTGGCCGCATCCCCGAACTGCCGGTCAACCTCGCGCTGCTCAAGGGCGCGGCCGTGCTCGGTGTGTTCTGGGGCTCCTTCGCCCAACGCCAGCCACAGGACAACGCAGCGAACTTCCAGCAATTGTTCGGCTGGTTTGCCGAGGGCAAGCTGAAGCCGCTGGTGTCGCAGGTGTATCCGCTGAGCAAGGCGGCGCAGGCGATCAATGATCTAGGGCAGCGCAAGGCTGTGGGTAAGGTTGTGGTGCAGGTGCGCTGAAGCACCTAAGAGCCGTCATTTGTTGCCGGGCAAATCCTCAGCATCGCCCGGCAACAGATGCTCCTGAACCTTCCGGCTGCTGGCCTTGATGATCCGGCCCTTGTCGTCGAAACGCAGGACAATCAGCCAGTCGTAAACCTCGTCCGGCCACTTCTTCTGCCCCATCAGTGCCGTACTGTCGCCGCCGAACGCTTGAATCAGGTGGTTGATATGGCCGTGGTGCCAGGCGATCAGGATGGTCGGCGCCTGATTGCTCTTGCGCAGCAGTTTGACCAGTTCGTGGGCATCGTTATTGATGTAAGGCTGTTCGACAGACAGGTTCAGGCGTTCGGCCAGCGGGGTCAGGGTCAGGCGCGAGCGGGAACTCACCGGGCTGTCGCCGGCGGCAATCAGTCGTTCCGGAGTGAGCGTCTGGCCATCCAGTTTCAACGGATTGAAATAGTCGACGTAGGCGCGAGCTCTTTCTTCGCCCCGGGCATTGAGTACCGTCCCCTCAGTCGGCTTTTCCGCATGGCGGATGATCAGCACCGTGGCATTGCGCAAACCGGACTGGGCAGGGTGATCGGCGTAAATCAATGTCAGCGCCGCAACGACGATAACCGCCGCCGCCAATAATCGGCGCACTAACATGCGAACCCTCAAAGCCATCATTCATCTCTGCAGAACAGTCGGTCGACGGATCGCGAGTCTAAGCCACCCCATGTTCACAAGTAGTGAAAACGCCCCGTTCTTACAGCTGAGCGACAGGTTCGTAAAAGAACGTGCGACTTCCAACATTTTCTGCTGTTTTGCCGATGCGAACCGGTGCTATTTTCGGTAACGAAACTGTAACATTCGCATCCGCAGTCAAAACAAGAAATTTGGAGCTCTTGAATGTTTGCTTTCTTTCGACCTGCCGCACATCAGGCTCCATTGCCTGAAGAAAAAATAGACAGTACTTACCGACGCCTGCGCTGGCAGATCTTCGCCGGTATCTTCTTTGGCTACGCGGGTTACTACCTGCTGCGCAAAAACTTCTCCCTGGCCATGCCGTACCTGATCGACGAGGGTTACACCCGCGGCGAGCTGGGTCTGGCGATGTCGGCCATCGCTATCGCCTACGGTCTGTCCAAGTTCCTCATGGGCCTGGTCTCCGACCGTTCCAACCCGCGCTACTTCCTGCCCTTCGGCCTGCTGGTCTCGGCGGGGGTGATGTTCATTTTCGGTTTCGCGCCCTGGGCAACGTCCAGCGTGACCATGATGTTCATCCTGCTGTTCATCAACGGCTGGGCCCAGGGAATGGGCTGGCCGCCGAGCGGTCGGACCATGGTGCACTGGTGGTCGCAGAAGGAACGTGGTGGCGTGGTGTCCGTGTGGAACGTGGCGCACAACGTCGGTGGCGGCCTGATCGGCCCGCTGTTCCTGATCGGCATGGGCCTGTTCAACGACTGGCACTCGGCATTCTACGTGCCGGCGGCGGTAGCCCTGGCGGTGGCGGCGTTTGCCTTCATCACCATGCGTGACACCCCGCAGTCGGTCGGCCTGCCGCCGATCGAGAAGTACAAGAACGACTACCCGGAAGGCTACGACGCCAGCCACGAAGACGAATTCAGCGCCAAGGAAATCTTCGTCAAATACGTGCTGCGCAACAAAATGCTCTGGTACATCGCTTTGGCCAACGTCTTCGTCTACCTGCTGCGCTACGGCGTGCTGGACTGGGCACCGACCTACCTCAAGGAAGCCAAGCACTTCGACGTCGACAAGACTTCGTGGGCCTACTTCTTCTACGAGTGGGCGGGTATCCCGGGCACGCTGCTGTGCGGCTGGATGTCGGACAAGATCTTCCGTGGCAACCGTGGCCTGACCGGCATGGTATTCATGGCCCTGGTAACCGTCGCAACGCTGGTTTACTGGCTGAACCCGGCCGGCAACCCGACCATCGACATGATCGCGCTGTTCTCGATCGGCTTCCTGATCTACGGCCCGGTGATGCTGATCGGCCTGCAAGCGCTGGAACTGGCGCCGAAGAAAGCCGCCGGTACTGCGGCGGGCTTCACCGGCCTGTTCGGTTATCTGGGTGGTTCGGTCGCGGCCAGTGCTGCGATGGGCTACACCGTGGACCATTTCGGCTGGGATGGCGGTTTCGTGCTGCTGGTGGGCGCTTGCCTGCTGTCGATGGCCTTCCTGGCCCCGACGCTGTGGCACAAGCAAGTCGCCAGTCAGAGCCGCGAAGCCGTTGCCTGATCGGCTTTTGACTTGCAGCGCTTGAGCCGCGCCTCCAGATTCCGGTCTGGCATGGCGTGGCTGCGCAGGGCGTGGGCGGTCTGCTCGACATAATCGCGAGTGGTGCCGTAACGCCCGCAAGCGCTTTCGAACACCTGGCTCAGCACATGATCCGGCAAGTTGCCGGCGTAGCTGGGCAGGTGTCGCTCCAATACAAATCCCAGCGCCTGTACCTGGCTGCCATCTTCGAGACGGCAGTTGAGCCAGTGTGGGCGATAGGACGGGAACGGCATCTCGCGTTTCCACAGCGCATACAGCGCACTGTCGAGGTTGTCTTCCGGCAACCGGTAGGCAAAGCCGCTGCACGAGCCGCCGCGATCCAGACCGAACACCAGCCCCGGCATTTCCGGTGTGCCGCGATGTTCGTGGGACCACAGGTACAAACCACGATGGTAGCCATGCACCCGCCCGCGCACGCGCTCCACTGCCGAACACTCCGGCCGCCAGATCAACGACCCGTAGGCGAACAGCCACACCGGCCCGCCCTTGTGGCGTGCCATGGTCGATTGCATGGAAGCGAGAAGTTGTTCGTGAGTCAGCTGCGGCCCCAGGTCGAGCCGCGGAGGGTAAGCCAGATTCAGAAAAGCAGATTCAATGGCTGTCATGACGGAAGTATTCGGCCCCGCAAGTATTACAAGATGTAAGCACAATTCGCTTGATAGAACATATAGCAGTAACTGTAAAACGAAAAGTGCTAAAGGATGTATGACACCTTTGATAGCGCTAATTCGGGGTTATCCGCGAGGGCTATCTTGTTTGATATAGCCTAATACCATTGCGCAGATATCTTAAATACCCGAATGAAATATCGTTAAGCCCTCTCTTCGTTCAGGTTTCGTTCATGAAGTCTCGGGATTTTTCCTACTAAAATTTCGGACTTTCCATATTTACCGTCGCTGAACGCCTACGTACAACGGCTTTCCTCTGGCGCAAGCCAACCCGTTCAACCGAGGCTGCACGATGAACACACCAAGGCTTTTGGCCGCACTTTTATTGATTCAGACCGGCCAGGCACTGGCCGCCGATGATTCGCAAGAGGACAAGGGTTTCTGGTATGCACAGACCAGTGTCTATACCAAACATTACTCACCCGACCCCGAACACAACAATCATCAGGACTTGATCGGCATTGAACGCAATCAGGCTTCGGGCTGGGTATTTGGCGGGGCAACTTTCCGTAACTCGTTCCGCCAGCGCTCCAATTACGCCTATGCCGGCAAGCGCTTCGACAGTGCCGAATATCCGGTGTACGTGAAACTCACGGGCGGATTGCTGCAGGGTTATCGGGGTGACTACAAGGACAAAATCCCGCTCAATCACTTCGGCGTTGCACCGGTGATCATTCCGTCGGTCGGTACCCACTATGGCCCGCTGGGCGCCGAGCTGGTTTTTCTCGGCGCCAATGCGGCCATGGTGACAACGGGCGTACGCTTCTAAAGCGACTCTGACAGGCTCAAGAGCGCGGCGCGTACGCAAATACGTCGGCGCGCATCTGGTGAGCATCCATCCCGGCTTCCACCAGCGCATCCAGGGTGCCGTAGACCATGGCCGGCGAACCGCTGGCATAGACGTGCAAGGGTTTCAGATCCGGGAAATCCTCGCACACCGCCTCATGCAACATCCCGCAGCGCCCTTCCCAGCCGCACTGGTCACTGACGACTTTGTGCAGGAACAGGTTGGGCAGCTTCAGCCATTCGTCCCAATGCTCGATTTCATAGAAATCTTCCGGACGACGCACGCCCCAGTACAAATGCACCGGATGCTTGAAACCGTTGGCCCGGCAATGTTCGATCAGGCTGTGAATCTGGCCCATGCCGGTGCCGGCGGCAATCAGCACCAGCGGCCCGTCCGGCAATTCCGCGAGGTGGGTGTCGCCGAACGGCAGCTCGACCCGCACCATCGAATTGCGCTGCAGTTGTTCGATCAGGTTCAGGGCACTGGCTTCACGGGCCAGCACATGGATTTCCAGGTCTCGACCGCCGTGGGGCGCCGAGGCCATGGAAAAGGCTGACTTCTCGCCGCTCTCGCGTTCGATCATCAGGTACTGGCCGGCGTGATAACGCGGCGGCTTGCCGGCCGGCGCCCGCAGGCGCACGCGCCAGGTATCGCCACCGACGTCCCGGCATTCGATGACCTGACACGACAGGCTGCGCACCGGCAGTTCTCCCAGCGCGAGCACGCCATCCCACAGCAGGATGCAGTCTTCCAGCGGCTGCGCTATGCAAGTGTAGAACTCGCCGTGGTCATGCACCTTGCCGGCCTGTTCGACCCGACCTTCCACCAGCAGCGCTGCGCACACGTGACAATTGCCGTTGCGGCAGCTTTGCGGGCATTCGTAGCCCAGGCGCCGCGCACCATCGAGAATCCGCTCCCCGGGCCGTATCTCAAGCACCGCTCCGGAGGGCTGCAGGGTTACACGCATCAATCTATTCCTAACTGATTCCAGATGGCATCGATTCGCTGGGTGACGGCGTCGTCCTTGACGATGACGCGGCCCCACTCGCGAGTGGTTTCACCCGGCCACTTGTGGGTGGCATCCAGGCCCATCTTCGAGCCGAGACCCGACACCGGCGAGGCGAAGTCGAGGTAGTCGATCGGCGTGTTGTCGATCATCACCGTGTCGCGCTTGGGGTCCATGCGCGTGGTGATGGCCCAGATCACGTCGTTCCAGTCCCGCGCGTTGATATCGTCGTCGGTGACGATAACGAACTTGGTGTACATGAACTGTCGCAAAAACGACCAGACACCCAGCATCACGCGCTTGGCGTGGCCCGGATACGACTTCTTCATCGTCACCACGGCCATGCGGTACGAGCAGCCTTCGGGCGGCAGGTAGAAGTCGGTGATTTCCGGGAACTGCTTTTGCAGGATCGGCACGAACACTTCGTTCAGTGCCACGCCGAGGATCGCCGGCTCATCCGGCGGACGGCCGGTGTAGGTGCTGTGGTAGATCGGTTTGATCCGGTGAGTGATGCGCTCGACGGTGAACACCGGGAAGCTGTCGACTTCGTTGTAGTAGCCGGTGTGGTCGCCGTAAGGGCCTTCATCGGCCATCTCGCCCGGATGGATCACGCCTTCAAGGATGATTTCGGCAGTCGCCGGCACTTGCAGGTCATTGCCACGGCACTTCACCAGTTCCGTGCGACTGTCGCGCAGCAGACCGGCGAAAGCGTATTCGGAGAGGCTGTCCGGCACCGGGGTAACGGCGCCAAGAATGGTCGCCGGATCCGCGCCGAGGGCCACGGACACCGGGAACGGCTGGCCCGGATGTTTTTCGCACCACTCGCGAAAATCCAGCGCGCCACCACGGTGGCTGAGCCAGCGCATGATGACCTTGTTGCGGCCGATCACTTGCTGACGGTAGATGCCGAGGTTCTGCCGATCCTTGTTCGGGCCTTTGGTGACGGTCAGGCCCCAGGTGATCAGCGGCGCCACGTCGCCCGGCCAGCAGGTCTGCACCGGCAGCATCGCCAGATCAACGTCATCGCCTTCGATGACCACTTCCTGGCACGGCGCGTCTTTGACGACTTTCGGCGCCATCGCAATGATCTTGCGGAAGATCGGCAGCTTCGACCACGCGTCCTTCAAGCCCTTCGGCGGCTCCGGCTCCTTGAGGAACGCCAGCAGCTTGCCGATTTCGCGCAGTTCGCTGACCGACTCGGCGCCCATGCCCATGGCCACCCGCTCGGGCGTGCCGAACAGGTTGCCAAGCACCGGAATGTCGTAGCCGGTCGGTTTCTCGAACAGTAGCGCCGGGCCCTTGGCCCGCAGGGTGCGGTCACACACCTCAGTCATTTCCAGCACCGGCGAGACGGGAATCTGGATGCGTTTCAACTCTCCGCGCTGCTCAAGCTGCTGCACGAAATCCCGAAGATCCTTGAATTTCATTGACGATGGCACCCTCAAAATAGGCGTACATCCTACCTGCTATGCCGGCCTGTGGCAGCCTGTCGCTGCTTACTTGGCTGCATTCACCTGGCCTTTTGCGAGTTTTCCCCCGGCCTGCAGCCCCACAAACAATGGTTCGAGGATCGGTGCCACGAAACGCGCGCCGACTTCCGACAGGTGATTGTCATCGGTGTACAGGGAATAACCATCCAGCTCGGCGCGGCACAGACCGCTTGCATCACACAGCCGTGGTGCCGGGTCGACCACCCGCACCATCGGGTCCTTTGCCAATCGGGCGAACAACTGGCTGATGAATGCCTGGCGCTTGTGGTGCTCAGCCACGGACAGACCGACGCCATCCACCGGATGATCGAGCATCGCCAGTCGCGTCAATCGATAGGGTGGACTGAACGGCTGCAACGGCGCCTCTTTCACCAGCCAGACCCGATGCCCACCGGCGCGCAGTTGCGCAATCCGTGCACGCAAACCCTCGGCCAGGCGCTGCTCGGCTGCGGCGCGGTCGTACTTACCGTCGGGCGTCCTCAGTACATGTCCGAGATCCCCCCTGGCATCGCCATACAGATAGAGACTCCAGCGCGCGACCAACACCACATCGCTGACGCGCCGCGCACTCAAGCCCTGCTCGACCCTTCGGTTGAAGCGCGCACAAACACCGTCATGCTCCAGCCCTTCAACCGGGATGCAACCGGGAGAGCTGGCGAGAATCACGCTGACGCCGTGGGCTTTTGCGCCATCATCGAACACCGGAATCAGCGCCGTAGCGTGGCTGTCACCCCAGACCATCGCCTGGGTCGGCAGGTTTGCCTCGCCGTAATGACAGAACAGCTTGTCGTCTGGAGTCTTGTCGTCCGCCAGACAGGCCATCAATTCCGGGCGCCACTCTCGACCCTTGGCGTATTGCAGTGCCTGCTCGGACAGGCGCCATGGCAGGCCATCGGTCCAGCGCAGGGCCTGCCCGGCCAGGCCGAGCACCAGAATGCCGCAGAAACCGGCCAGCAGAATCTGTCGGCGACCGGAGAGCAAACGACGTTCACGGAACGGCGTCTCAACGAACTTCCAGGACAGATAACCCAGCACCAGCGTCAGCAGGATCAGACCCGCGATATCCAGCGCGCCCGGATCCTCGACGCTGGCATAGCTGGAAAACACGAACACCGGCCAATGCCACAAGTACCAGGAATAGGAAATCAGGCCGAGGCCGACCATCATTCGACTGCTCAATAATCGACCAATCAGCGTTTCTCGATGACCGTTGGCCAGGATCAGCGCAACCACACCCAACACGGGTAGCAGCGCGGCGACACCGGGGAACGGCGTGCTTTTGTCGTACCCGAACACGGCCAGCAGGATCAGTCCCATGCCGAGCAGGCTCAACCACTGCGCGGCCATCGGCTTGAGCCGCCACGCATGCCGGGGCGCTACGGCGAGCATCGCACCGGCCAGCAGCTCCCACGCCCGCATCGGCAACAGAAAGAAAGCTTTCTCCGGATGCTGATTGACCGCCCACACGCTAAGCCCGAAAGACAGCAGCAGCACGCCGAACAGCGCCAGCCTCCAGTGTTTCAGGCGGCTCGACAGCAAGGTCAGCACCAGCGGGAAGAGGATGTAGAACTGCTCCTCCACCGCCAGCGACCAGGTGTGCAGCAACGGTTTGAGATCAGAAGCAACATCGAAATAGCCGTCCTGACGCATGAACAGGATGTTCGAGACGAAGGTCACCTGATAGCGCACCGAACGCCCGAGTTCTTCGTAATCCTTGGGAGCCAGCAGGAACCAGCCCACCGCCAGCACCGCAATGATCATCGCAAACAGCGCCGGCAGAATCCGCCGGGCGCGTCGGGCCCAGAACTCGACGAAACTGAAGCGCCCGGCCTGACGCTGATTCCAGATGATCGAGGTGATCAGGTAGCCGGAAATCACGAAAAACACGTCCACACCGACGAACCCGCCGGTAAACCCAGGGACGCCAAAGTGGAACAGCACCACGGCAATCACCGCGACTGCGCGTAAACCGTCGATATCCCTTCGATAAGCGAGTGTGCTCATAAATCTTTAATGCCAATCATGTGGTTGTTTTTTGTACAGCTTGCGCACCTGTTGTGAAGATGCCGACGGACGCTGTTTCTTGTTGCGCCAACCCAATGACCTTAGCCGACTGAAAACCTCCCATTGTTTGAGCAAAAAACAGGCAAAAAAAATGGCGTCCCTGAGGGACGCCACTTTTCGGACTCGACCGACGATGTTACTTGCGCTTCATCGACAGGAAGAACTCGTCGTTGGTCTTGGTCGTTTTCAACTTGTCGACCAGGAACTCGATGGCAGCCACTTCGTCCATCGGGTGCAACAGCTTGCGCAGAATCCACATACGCTGCAGTTCGTCGTCGGCCGTCAGCAACTCCTCGCGGCGGGTGCCGGAACGGTTGATGTTGATGGCAGGGAACACGCGCTTCTCGGCGATCTTGCGATCCAGAGGCAGTTCCATGTTGCCGGTACCCTTGAACTCTTCGTAGATCACTTCGTCCATCTTCGAGCCGGTTTCAACCAGCGCGGTGGCGATAATGGTCAGCGAGCCGCCCTCTTCGATGTTACGCGCAGCACCGAAGAAACGCTTCGGCTTCTCCAGGGCGTGAGCATCGACACCACCGGTCAGTACCTTGCCGGAGCTCGGGATCACGGTGTTGTAGGCACGGGCCAGACGGGTGATGGAGTCGAGCAGGATCACCACGTCTTTCTTGTGCTCGACCAGGCGCTTGGCCTTCTCGATCACCATTTCAGCCACTTGTACGTGACGGGTCGGCGGCTCGTCGAAGGTCGAGGCAACCACTTCGCCGCGCACGGTGCGCTGCATTTCGGTCACTTCTTCCGGACGTTCGTCGATCAACAGCACGATCAGGTGAACTTCAGGGTTGTTACGAGCGATGTTGGCCGCGATGTTCTGCAGCATGATCGTTTTACCGGCTTTCGGCGGTGCAACGATCAGACCGCGCTGGCCTTTGCCGATCGGGGCGCACAGGTCGATCACTCGACCGGTGAGGTCTTCGGTGGAACCGTTGCCGGCTTCCATCTTCATGCGCACGGTCGGGAACAGCGGGGTCAGGTTCTCGAAGAGAATCTTGTTCTTCGCGTTCTCTGGACGATCGAAGTTGATCGTGTCGACCTTGAGCAGGGCGAAATAACGCTCGCCTTCCTTTGGCGGCCGGATCTTGCCAACGATGGTGTCACCGGTGCGCAGGTTGAAACGGCGGATCTGGCTCGGCGAGACATAGATGTCGTCAGGGCCGGCGAGGTAGGAAGCGTCAGCGGAGCGCAGGAAGCCGAAGCCGTCCTGGAGAATCTCCAGCACGCCATCACCGGAGATTTCCTCACCGCTTTTCGCGTGCTTTTTCAGCAGGGAGAAAATCACGTCCTGCTTGCGCGAACGGGCCATATTTTCTATGCCCATCTGTTCGGCCAATTCGAGCAGTTCGGTAATCGGCTTTTGCTTGAGTTCAGTCAGATTCATATAGGAATGACGTAATCATTTATGGAGGGGGGGAAATTAAGCTTTTGGCTTAATGAGGCCGCGCCGCGGAGAAGGCGACAGGATCGCGTACTTGTTCGAAAAGGAGTGCGTCGGCGACGGCTAGCAGGGGGCAGTGGAGAAACCAGTGCGGGGCCGAATGTACCACCTGAGTTTCGGAGCGTCTAGCCCTGAATACGCAAAAAGCCCCGCAATTTGCGGGGCTTTTTGAGGACAATCTATACCGCGACGCTTAGATGTTGGCGTCGAGGAAAGCAGCCAGTTGCGACTTCGACAGAGCGCCGACCTTGGTCGCTTCCACGTTGCCGTTCTTGAACAGCATCAGGGTTGGAATACCACGTACGCCGTGCTTGGCAGGGGTTTCCTGGTTTTCGTCGATGTTCAGCTTGGCAACGGTCAGCTTGCCTTTGTAAGTCTCTGCAATCTCGTCCAGAACCGGAGCGATCATTTTGCAAGGGCCGCACCATTCAGCCCAGTAGTCGACCAGGACAGCGCCTTCGGCCTTGAGTACGTCGGCTTCGAAGCTAGCGTCGCTAACGTGTTTGATCAGATCGCTGCTCATGGAATTCTCCAGGTTGTAAGCAAAAAAACGTGGCCCATCATAGCCGCCCTTCCCTTGTTCAGGAAGCCGCAGATGATTGAGTCTTGCTATGGCACTCGATGAGTTTGGGTATAGCTCAAGTCAAGCGCTGGCGGGGGCGATGAAGGCAATTCCGGTGCGCAGCGCCGCGTTGCGCACGTGCTCCTGCATGGCTTTCTGCGCGGCAGCGGAAGCCCGGCGGGCCAGGGCGCGGAGGATCTTGCGGTGTTCCTGCCAGGTTTCCATGGCCCGTTCGGCGCGGATGAACGGTAGTTTCTGGCTCTCCAGAAAGATGTCGGCGCTGGCGGTGAGGATGCTCAACATCGCCTGATTGCCGCTGGCCCGCAGGATCCGCCGGTGGAATTCGAAATCCAGTTTCGCCGCGGCGTCGAAGTCACCGACACGCAGTTGTTCGCGCATGGCGGCGACGTTGTCTTCCAGTTCGTCCAGATCAAACGTGCTCAGTGTCACCGCTGCCAGCCCGGCCGCGAACCCTTCCAGCGCGTAGCGCAACTGAAAGATTTCCAGCGGCGAGGCTTGGGCTGCAAACGGCCAGGCCGGCGCGCCCTCCCCACGCGGAAGCTCCACCGGCGACTGCACGAACACCCCCTTGCCCGGCTGGATGCTGACGACACCCAGCGCACTCAAGGACGACAACGCTTCGCGCAACGATGCTCGGCTGACCCCCAACTGCACCGCCAGATCCCGCTGCGAGGGCAGCGCATCGCCCGGGCCGAAGCCCTGCTCGGTAATCAGTTTGCGGATCGCTTGCAGCGCCACTTCGGGTACGGCGCGGGAGATCGAGTTCATGGTTTTCCAGTCGGACCAGGCCAAGGTGCGGCCAGTTGTAAAGCTATTCGAGGCGTCAGGCAAGTCATGCCCCAGCGGGGTTCGGCGGCGCACACCGATGCGCTATCGCAGTGCGAAAACCAACCTGACTGTTCAGACCAGTAAGACCGAACAAACCCGCTAATCCCGTGGCTTTGCGGGGCTAAATCGGCGCTTTGGCACGGCCCATGCTCTGTCCGATCGCAGAATTCACTTCCCGCCGATCCGGAGATTGTCCATGACGAAGCGTTACAGCGCCCTCCTCGCCGCCCTGTTTGCCGGTCTGATGCTGAGCCAGGCCCCCGCCCATGCCGACGGTCTGGACGAGGTGGTCAAACGCGGCACCTTGAAAGTCGCCGTGCCTCAGGACTTCCCGCCGTTCGGCTCGGTCGGCCCGGACATGAAACCCCGCGGCCTGGACATCGACACTGCGAAACTGCTGGCCGACCAGCTCAAGGTCAAACTCGAACTGACCCCGGTCAACAGCACCAACCGCATCCCGTTCCTCACCACCGGCAAGGTCGATCTGGTGATTTCCAGCCTCGGCAAAAACCCCGAGCGCGAGAAAGTCATCGACTTCTCCCGCGCCTACGCACCGTTCTATCTCGCCGTGTTCGGCCCACCGGAAGCAGCTGTCAGCACTTTGGATGACCTCAAGGGCAAGACTATCAGCGTCACCCGTGGCGCCATCGAAGACATCGAGCTGACCAAGGTCGCCCCCGAAGGCGTGACCATCAAGCGTTTCGAAGACAACAACTCGACCATCGCCGCCTACCTCGCAGGCCAGGTCGACCTGATCGCCAGCGGCAACGTGGTGATGGTCGCGATCAGTGAAAAGAGCCCGAAACGCGTGCCGGCGCTGAAAGTGAAGCTCAAGGATTCGCCGGTCTACGTCGGCGTGAACAAGAACGAGCCGGCGCTGCTGGGCAAGGTCAACGAGATCCTGGCCACCGCCAAGGCTGACGGCGCGCTGGAAAAGAACGCGCAGACCTGGCTCAAAGAGCCGCTGCCGGCCGATCTCTGACCGAAGGCGCGAGAAACTGTCATGGCCTATCAGTTCGATTTCTTGCCGGTAGTGGAAAACACCGGCCTGCTGCTGCGCGGGGCGCTGTTCACGCTTGAGCTGACGGCCATCGGGGCGCTGCTCGGGGTTGGCGTGGGTATCGTCGGGGCGCTGGTGCGGGCATGGAACATCCGCCCGTTTTCGACGATCTTCGGCGTTTACGTCGAGTTGATCCGCAACACGCCGTTCCTGGTACAGCTGTTCTTCATCTTCTTCGGCCTGCCGTCCCTCGGCGTGCAGATTTCCGAGTGGCAGGCGGCGGTGCTGGCGATGGTAATCAACCTCGGCGCGTACTCGACCGAAATCATCCGTGCCGGCATCCAGGCAATCCCGCGCGGGCAACTGGAAGCGGCGGCAGCGCTGGCGATGAGCCGTTTCGAAGCGTTTCGCCACGTGGTGCTGCTGCCGGCGCTGGGCAAGGTCTGGCCGGCCCTGAGCAGCCAGATCATCATCGTCATGCTCGGTTCGGCGGTGTGTTCGCAGATCGCCACCGAAGAATTGAGCTTCGCCGCCAACTTCATTCAGTCGCGCAACTTCCGCGCCTTTGAAACCTATGCCCTGACCACCCTCATTTATCTGTGCATGGCGCTGCTGATCCGTCAGTTGCTGAACTGGCTGGGGCGGCGCTACCTGTCGAAAAGCAGCGCAAGGAGCAGCCAATGAGCGACTTCACGTTCTGGGACATACTGCGCAACCTGCTGACCGGCCTGCAGTGGACGCTGGCGTTGTCGCTGGTGGCGTTCATTGGCGGCGGGATGGTCGGGTTGCTGATTCTGGTGATGCGCATTTCGAAAAACACCCTGCCCAGCAGCATCGCCCGTACCTGGATCGAGCTGTTTCAGGGCACGCCGCTGTTGATGCAGTTGTTTCTGGTGTTCTTCGGCGTGGCGCTGGCCGGGGTGGAGATTTCACCGTGGATGGCGGCAGCGATTGCCCTGACGCTGTTCACCAGCGCCTATCTGGCGGAGATCTGGCGCGGTTGCGTCGAGGCGATTCCCAACGGCCAATGGGAAGCTTCGTCGAGCCTGGCGCTCAATCCGCTGGAGCAACTGCGCTACGTCATTCTGCCGCAAGCGCTGCGCATCGCCGTGGCGCCGACGGTGGGTTTCTCGGTGCAAGTCGTCAAAGGCACGGCCGTGACCTCGATCATCGGCTTCACCGAGCTGACCAAGACCGGCGGCATGCTCGCCAACGCTACCTTCGAACCGTTCATGGTCTACGGCCTCGTCGCCGCCGGCTATTTCCTGCTCTGCTACCCCTTGTCCCTCAGTGCGCGCTACCTGGAAAGGAGACTGCATGCCTCTGCTTAGAATTTCCGCCCTGCATAAATACTACGGCGACCATCACGTGCTCAAAGGCATCGACCTGAGCGTCGAGGAAGGCCAGGTGGTGGCGATCATCGGCCGCAGCGGCTCGGGTAAATCCACCCTGCTGCGCACCCTCAACGGCCTGGAATCGATCAACGACGGCGTGATCGAGGTCGACGGCGAATACCTCGATGCTGCCCGCGCCGATCTGCGCAGCCTGCGGCAGAAAGTCGGGATGGTGTTTCAGCAGTTCAACCTGTTCCCGCACCTGACCGTCGGTGAAAACGTGATGCTCGCGCCGCAGGTGGTGCAGAAAGTGCCCAAGGCCAAGGCGCAGGAACTGGCGCGGCAGATGCTGGAGCGCGTCGGTCTGGGAGAGAAATTCGACGCTTTCCCGGATCGCCTCTCGGGTGGTCAGCAACAGCGCGTGGCGATTGCCCGGGCGCTGGCGATGTCGCCCAAGGTGTTGCTGTGCGACGAGATCACTTCGGCGCTGGACCCGGAACTGGTCAACGAAGTGCTCGGCGTGGTCAGGCAACTCGCGAAGGAAGGCATGACGCTGATCATGGTCACCCACGAAATGCGCTTCGCCCGGGAGGTCGGGGACAAACTGGTATTCATGCACCAGGGCAAGGTACACGAGGTGGGCGATCCGAAGGTGTTGTTTGCCGATCCGCAGACGCCGGAGCTGGCGAACTTTATTGGTACGGTGGAAGCGACAGCCTGAAATACTCTCAGCACCGGTAAAGGCCTCATCGCTAGCAGGCTAGCTCCCACAGGGGAGCGCATTTCAATGTGGGAGCTAGCCTGCTAGCGATTGGCCGCGCAGCGGTCACAGACTTTATGCGCTGAATCAAGGGTTTGAACCATGCGCGTTGGCGGCAGCGTTTGATCGTGGCACGATGTCGGGGTTATCGACCGAGACCCCCAGACCATGCCGCAATCCCAAGCCAAGAATCTGTCCCTGATCGCCGCAATCGACCTGGGCTCCAACAGCTTCCACATGGTCGTGGCCAAGGCCCAGAACGGCGAAATCCGTATTCTCGAACGTCTCGGGGAGAAGGTTCAGCTCGCCGCCGGCATCGACGATGAGCGCCATCTCAACGAAGAATCCATGCAACGCGGGCTCGATTGCCTCAAGCGCTTTGCCCAATTGATCAACGGCATGCCGCTGGGCGCCGTGCGAATCGTTGGCACCAACGCCCTGCGCGAAGCCCGCAACCGCCTGGAGTTCATCCACCGCGCCGAAGAAATTCTCGGCCACCCGGTGGAAGTCATCTCCGGCCGTGAAGAGGCGCGCCTGATTTACCTTGGCGTCTCTCACACCCTCGCCGACACCCCGGGCAAACGCCTGGTCGCCGACATCGGCGGCGGCAGTACCGAATTCATCATCGGGCAACGATTCGAACCGTTGTTGCGCGAAAGCCTGCAAATGGGCTGCGTGAGTTTCACCCAGCGCTACTTCAAGGACGGCAAGATCACCCCGGCCCGCTACGCCCAGGCCTACACGGCGGCGCGGCTGGAAATCATGAGCATCGAACACGCCCTGCACCGCCTGACCTGGGATGAAGCCATCGGCTCCTCGGGCACCATCCGCGCCATCGGACTGGCGCTGAAGGCCGGCGGACATGGCACCGGCGAAGTGAACGCCGAAGGCCTGGCGTGGCTCAAGCGTCGCCTGTTCAAACTCGGCGATGTCGACAAGATCGATTTCGAAGGCATCAAGCCGGATCGCCGGGCGATCTTCCCGGCGGGTCTGGCGATTCTTGAAGCAATCTTCGACGCTCTCGAACTGCAACGCATGGATCACTGCGAAGGCGCACTGCGCGAAGGCGTGCTCTACGACCTGCTCGGCCGCCATCATCACGAGGACGTGCGCGAACGCACCCTGACCTCGCTGATGGAGCGTTACCACGTTGACCTGGAACAGGCCGCACGGGTTGAGCGCAAAGCCTTGCATGCGTTCGATCAAGTGGCCGTGGACTGGGAGCTGGACGACGGCATCTGGCGCGAACTGCTGGGCTGGGCGGCGAAAGTGCACGAAGTCGGGCTCGACATCGCTCACTACCATTACCACAAGCATGGCGCTTACCTGATCGAGCACTCGGACCTTGCCGGATTCTCTCGCGAAGACCAGCAAATGCTCGCTCTGCTGGTGCGCGGTCACCGCCGCAACATCCCCAAGGACAAATTTGCCGAGTTCGGCGACGACGGCGACAAGCTGATCCGCCTGTGCGTGCTGCTGCGCTTTGCGATCCTGTTCCACCACATTCGCGGCACCCAGACCATGCCGCAGGTCGCGCTGCATGCCAGCGGCGACAACCTCGACGTGGAGTTCCCGGAGAACTGGCTGGATGAAAACCAGCTGACTCAGGCAGATTTCGCGCTTGAGGCCGAGTGGCTGACGCGGGTGGGGATTGTTCTGACCGTGCACTGAGTAACCGGCAGGCACAAAAAAGGCGATCCTTCGGGATCGCCTTTTTATTGGGTGTTCGGCTGAATTCTAATGGGGTGTTTAAGATCGATCCCCCTCACCCCAGCCCTCTCCCCCAGGGGGGCGAGGGGGAAAGGGAGCCGAATTGTGTGCGTTTCAAATCCTGAGTTCGACTCGATATCTCAGGTCGATGTACCTCGAATATTCAACTCGGTCAGTCCCCTCTCCCTTTGGGAGAGGGCTAGGGTGAGGGTGTGCTTTTAAGCTGTTAGCTGCTCACCGGCAAAATCGGGCTACCCAACCGCTCCAGCAACGTCGCCTGCGCACTGCGCGGGTTCTGATTGCCGGTCGGCGTGTTGCGAATGTAGCGGCCGTCCGACTGAAGGCTCCAGCTGTGGGTGTTGTCGGTCAGGTACAGCTCCAGTTCTTTCTTGACCCGGGTCAGCAGCTTCTTGCCTTCCACCGGGAAGCAAGTCTCGACGCGCTTGTCGAGGTTACGCTCCATCCAGTCGGCGCTGGAAAGGAACATCTGCTCCTCGCCACCGTTGAGGAAGTAGAACACTCGCGTGTGCTCAAGGAAGCGGCCAATGATCGAGCGCACGTGAATGTTGTGCGAAACCCCGGCGATGCCCGGACGCAGGCAGCACATGCCGCGCACCACCAGATCGATGCGCACGCCGGACTGGCTGGCCTTGTACAGCGCGCGGATGATCTTCGGATCGGTCAGCGAGTTGAACTTGGCGATGATGTGCGCCGGCTTGCCGTCGAGCGCGAATTGCGTCTCGCGGGTGATCATGTCGAGCATGCCCTTCTTCAGGGTGAACGGCGCGTGCAGCAACTTCTTCATGCGCAGCGTTTTACCCATGCCGATCAACTGGCTGAACAGTTTGCCGACGTCTTCGCACAACGCGTCGTCGGAGGTCAGCAGGCTGTAGTCGGTGTACAGACGGGCGTTGCCGGCGTGGTAGTTACCGGTGCCGAGGTGCGCGTAACGCACGATCTCGCCCTGCTCGCGGCGCAGGATCAGCATCATCTTGGCGTGGGTCTTGAAACCCACCACGCCGTAGATCACCACCGCACCGGCCGCTTGCAGACGGCTGGCCAGTTGCAGGTTGGATTCTTCGTCGAAGCGCGCGCGCAGTTCGATGACCGCCGTCACTTCCTTGCCGTTACGCGCGGCGTCCACCAGCGCATCGACGATTTCCGAGTTGGCGCCGGAGCGGTACAGGGTCTGACGTACGGCCAGAACGTGCGGGTCTTTGGCGGCCTGGCGCAGCAGGTCGACCACCGGAGTGAACGACTCGAACGGGTGCAGCAACAGGATGTCCTGTTTGCTGACAACGCTGAAAATGTTCTCGCTGTTTTGCAGCAGTTTCGGGATCTGCGGGGTGAAGGGCGTGTATTGCAGCTCCGGATGGCTGTCCAGACCGGTGATGCTGAACAGACGCGTCAGGTTGACCGGACCGTTGACCTGATACAGCTCGGTCTCGCTCAGGTTGAACTGCTTGAGCAGGTAGTCCGACAGGTGTTTCGGGCAAGTGTCAGCGACTTCCAGGCGTACGGCGTCACCGTAACGACGGGAGAACAGCTCGCCACGCAGGGCGCGGGCAAGGTCTTCGACGTCTTCGGAGTCGAGCGCCAGGTCAGCGTTTCGGGTCAGGCGGAACTGGTAGCAGCCCTTTACCTTCATGCCCTGGAACAGGTCGTCGGCGTGAGCGTGGATCATCGACGACAGGAACACATAGTTGTCGCCAGGGCCGCCGACCTCTTCCGGCACCTTGATGATCCGCGGCAACAAACGCGGCGCCGGGATGATCGCCAGACCGGAATCGCGACCGAAGGCGTCGATACCTTCGAGCTCGACGATGAAGTTCAGGCTCTTGTTCACCAGCAACGGGAACGGGTGCGTCGGGTCGAGGCCGATCGGGGTGATGATCGGCGCGATCTCGTCGCGGAAATAACGGCGCACCCAGGTCTTGAGCTTGGTCGTCCAGTTGCGCCGGCGGATGAAGCGCACCTGATGCTTTTCCAGTTCCGGCAGCAGGATGTCGTTGAGGATTGCGTACTGACGGTCTACATGACCGTGCACCAGCTCGCTGATGCGGGCCAGTGCCTGATGCGGTTGCAGGCCGTCGGCGCCAGCCTGTTCACGGGCGAAGGTGATCTGCTTCTTGAGGCCGGCGACGCGAATTTCGAAGAATTCGTCGAGGTTGCTGGAGAAGATCAGCAGGAACTTCAACCGCTCCAGCAATGGATAGGACTCGTCCAGCGCCTGTTCCAGCACGCGGATGTTGAACTGCAGTTGCGACAATTCCCGGTGGATATACAGGCTGCTGTCATCCAGACCGGGGATCGCGATCGCCGGAGCCGCCGCGGCAGGCTCGGTTGCCGGCGCGGGTGGCGCAGGCTCCAGTTCCGGCGGGGTTTCGGTAATCTGCTCGACCACGGGTTGAGCTTCTTTTACGGCAACTTCAGTGAGTCCTTCGGTATTCATCGAATGTTCCTGGGAGGGCTATTTCTGCTCTCGTAACAATTGAGCGGCACGGACAGCAAAGTAAGTCAGGATGCCATCAGCGCCGGCACGTTTAAAGGCGGTCAGGGATTCGAGGATCACGCCTTCGCTCAACCAGCCATTCTGGATCGCCGCCATGTGCATGGCGTATTCGCCGCTAACCTGATAGACGAAGGTCGGCACTTTGAAGGCATCTTTTACCCGGAACAAAATGTCCAGGTACGGCATGCCGGGTTTGACCATGACCATGTCCGCGCCTTCAGACAAGTCCGCGCCCACTTCGTGCAGCGCTTCGTCGCTGTTGGCCGGGTCCATCTGGTAGGAAGCCTTGTTCGCCTTGCCCAGATTCGCGGCCGAACCCACGGCATCGCGGAACGGGCCGTAATAGGCACTGGCGTACTTGGCCGAGTAGGCCATGATTCGCACGTTGACGTGACCGGCCAGCTCCAGGGCCTCGCGGATCGCCTGGATGCGACCGTCCATCATGTCCGACGGGGCAACCACCTGGGCACCCGCGGCGGCGTGGGACAACGCTTGTTTGACCAGTGCATCGACGGTGATGTCGTTCTGCACATAGCCTTCTTCATCGAGAATGCCGTCCTGACCGTGAGTGGTGAACGGGTCGAGGGCGACGTCAGTGATTACGCCCAGCTCCGGGAATCGGTCACGCAGCGCACGAGTGGCGCGCTGGGCGATACCTTCGGGATTCCAGGCTTCAGCGGCATCGAGGGATTTGAGTTCAGCTGGCGTGACCGGGAACAGCGCCAGCGCCGGAATCCCCAGCTCGACCCATTTCGCCGCTTCTTCGAGCAGCAGGTCGATGGTCAGACGCTCCACACCCGGCATCGACGCCACGGCTTCGCGGCGATTTTCACCGTCGAGCACGAACACCGGCAGGATCAGGTCATCGACCGTCAACACGTTCTCACGCACCAGCCGCCGGGAAAAATCATCACGGCGATTGCGACGCAGGCGAGTAGCTGGGAACAGACGGTTGGCTGGGGTAAAGCTCACGGCAGACTCCTGAGCCCGCGCAAACGGGCGAGCGTGACAGTTATAGACGGCCATTATGACTAACAGATGACAGTTGTGTGAGACCCGTGACATGTAGCCGCATTCCATTCTCAGCGTAGGAATTGTTCACGTCGAGACACATTTCGACACTTTCCTGAATGTGTCCGAAGGGTTAGGCTGCGCGTTCATTTCGCCAGCACCCAGACAATGCTCCAACAATTTCTGCATGACTTCGGCTACTTTGCCCTGTTTCTCGGCACGTTCTTCGAAGGCGAAACCATCCTGGTGCTCGCGGGCTTTCTCGCGTTCCGTGGATACATGGACATCAACCTGGTGGTGGTCGTGGCGTTCTTCGGCAGCTATGCCGGCGATCAGCTGTGGTACTTCCTGGGACGCAAGCACGGGCGCAAATTGCTGGCGCGCAAACCGCGCTGGCAAATGATGGGCGACCGCGCGCTGGAGCATATCCGCAAGCACCCGGACATCTGGGTCCTGAGCTTCCGCTTCGTTTACGGTCTGCGCACGGTGATGCCGGTGGCGATCGGCCTGTCGGGCTACCCGCCGGGACGCTATCTGCTGCTGAACGGCATTGGCGCGGCGATCTGGGCAGCCGCTCTGGCCGCAGCCGCGTACCACTTCGGGGCGGTGCTGGAAGGCATGCTGGGCAGCATCAAGAAATATGAACTGTGGGTACTCGGTGCGCTGCTGGTGCTGGGCGTCGGCCTGTGGCTGCGCCGCCGGTTCAAGAATGCCCGGCTGGCCAAGAAGGTCTACGAAGACGAGCAGGCCGAGCAACTGGCCAAAGCCGAACGGCACAAGGCCGAACTGGCCAAGACTGCCGACCCTAAGACGCCAGCCGAGTAAACCGCCGGCGGCAGCAATACAGCCCGATGCCACTGATCAGGCTGTAGCCGAACAGGCCGACCCAAACTTGCGGGTCGGCCGGCCATAGCCCGACTTGCGGCGCCAGCCATACCAGCGGCAGGTTCGCTGCCAGCCGCAGCAGTTCCAGCCTCAGCGCCCACGGGCGATTCTCCAGCGCTACGCCCAATACAAACAAACCGAATGCCACCGCGCCCCAGCCCAGAACCAGGGCGCCGGTCGACAGACTGTGCTCCAGATTCATCAGATAGCTGCCCAGCGCCACGTACATGCCGAATTGCAGCGCTACGTACCACTGCTGTCGGGCGCCCAGCGGCACTTCGAATTTGCGAAACCTGCTCAAGTCCGGCTTGTGCATCGGATACTTGGCCGCCACGTCCGCCGGGCGCCACCCCGTGCGCATGAACCAGATCCGCAGCTTGTCCCACGTGCGCTCAGCCCGGCGCGCGTCGTCCCACAACTGCGCATAGAACTGCACGTTGGCCCACAGCGGATTCCAGCTAGCCAGCGGTGTGGTCACACCGAAAATCACCGGTTCGTTGTCGTCCTCTTCCTGGAAAGAGCCGAACAGACGATCCCAAATAATGAACACCCCGCCATAGTTGCGATCCATGTAGAGAGCGTTCTGTGCATGGTGGGCCCGATGATTGGACGGCGTGACGAAGCATTTTTCGAACCAGCCAAGCTTGGGAATGTGTCTGGTGTGAACCCAGAACTGATACAGCAGATTCAACGCCGCAACGCTGACGAACACCAGCAAGGGTACTCCGAGCACGGCCATCGGCAGGTAAAAGATCCAGCCGAGCACAAACCCGGTGCTGGTCTGGCGCAAGGCGGTGGACAGGTTGTAGTCCTCGCTCTGGTGATGCACCGAATGCGCCGCCCAGAGAATGTTCCGCTCGTGCCCCATACGGTGCAGCCAGTAGTAGCAGAAGTCGTAGAGGACAAACGCGAAGACCCACACCCAGACGCTGTCCGCCGGCAACCTGACCAGCGCCAGATGTTCCAGGGCAAACCCGTACGTCACCAGCCCCACGCCTTTGGTCAGCAGGCCGGTGGTGGTCGACAACACCCCGGTGCTGATGCTGTTCACTGCATCGGCCAGGCGATAGTTGCTCACCCCGCGCCAACGGTCGGCGATGAGCTCTGCCACGATCAATACGAAGAAAAACGGCACCGCATACAGAATGAAGTTCATGACGCGCCCTGATCGAGATCCGTGTGCACAGATCCTAGGTCTAGCCACAGCTGGACCCTATGGCAACGAACGACAAATTAGTGGACATTTAGCGCCATGAATCTGGAGAGAAACCCATGAGCAAAAAAGTTGCAGTGATCCTGTCCGGTTGCGGCGTGTACGACGGCGCCGAGATCCACGAAAGCGTCATCACCCTGCTGCGCCTCGACCAGCGCGGCGCCCAGGTGCAGTGCTTCGCCCCGGACATCGCGCAATTGCATGTGATCAACCACCTCACCGGCAAAGAGATGCCTGAGTCGCGCAACGTGCTGGTGGAATCGGCACGCATCGCCCGGGGCAACGTCAAGGATGTCCGTGAAGCCGATGTCGAAGCGTTCGACGCGCTGATCGTGCCCGGCGGCTTTGGCGCAGCGAAAAACCTGTCGAACTTCGCCGTCGAAGGCGCGGGTTGCTGCGTTCAGCCAGACGTACTGGCGCTGACCGAGGCCTTTGCCGAAGCGGGCAAACCGGTGGGCCTGATGTGCATTTCGCCGGCGCTGGCCGCCAAGATCTACGGCCCCGGCGTGACCTGCACCATCGGCAACGATGCAGACACCGCCACGGCGATCGGCAAGATGGGCGCCACCCACGAAGACTGCGCGGTGACCGACATCATTGAAGACAAGGCGCGCAAACTGGTGACCACCCCAGCCTACATGCTGGCGCAGTCGATCAGTGAGGCGGCATCAGGGATCAACAAGCTGGTCGACCGCGTGCTTGAACTGACCCACGAAAACGACGCCTGATCTCCCTGGTCGAATACAAAACCAATGTGGGAGCGGGCTTGCTCGCGAAGACGTCAGGTCAGACAACTATTCGTTGAATGACGCACCGCCTTCGCGAGCAAGCCCGCTCCCACAAGGGATTTGTGTAATGTTCAGGGTATGCGTGTGAGCCTGGTGAGGATCCGGTCCAGCGCATTGGCGAACGCCTGTTTCTCCCGGTCGCCGAACGGCGCCGGGCCGCCGCTGACCTGGCCCTGCTCACGCAGATCGGTGAACAGGTTGCGTGTCGCCAGCCGCTCTCCCATGTTCTGCGCGTCGAACTCCTTGCCTCGCGGGTCCAGCGCTGCAACGCCCTTCTTCACCAGCCGGTCGGCCAGCGGAATGTCGCTGCAGATCACCAGCTCGCCCGGCACCGCATGTTCCACCAGGTAATCATCCGCCGCATCCGGGCCGCTCGGCACCACGATCAGCTTGACGATCGTCAGCGCCGGTTTGCTCTGCGGCTGCCCTGCCACCAACACCACTTCGAAACGGCGCTTGAGGGCGAACTTGACCACCAGCTCCTTGGCCATCTTCGGGCAGGCGTCGGCGTCGATCCATACGCGCATCATCTCAGGCCGCCACTCGGCGCTTTTCCACCACCCGACTGCGCCCGTACAGCACAACAATCGCCGCAATCGCCACGGCCTGCGCTGTCAGCGAGTAAGCGTCGGCATGAATCCCCAGCCATTCGAAATCGAAGAACGCCACCGGACGAGTGCCGAAGATCCCTGCCTCCTGCAACGCCTTCACACCATGACCGGCAAACACCACCGACAACGCACAGAGCAATGCCGCGTTGATGCTGAAGAACAGCGTCAACGGCAATTTCGCTGAACCGCGCAGAATGATCCACGCCAGACCGAACAGCAGCACCAGCGCCGTCGCGCCGCCCGCCAATACCGCGTTGTGTCCGGCAGGACCGGCCTGCAGCCACAGGGTTTCGTAGAACAGGATCACTTCGAACAGCTCGCGATACACCGAGAAGAACGCCAGGACCGCGAAGCCAAAACGCCCGCCGCCGCCGACCAGACTTTGCTTGATGTAATCCTGCCAGGCTGCCGCATGCCGGCGATCGTGCATCCACACCCCGAGCCACAGCACCATGACACTGGCGAACAGCGCCGTGGCGCCTTCCAGCAGTTCCCGCTGGGAACCGCTGACATCGATCACATACGCCGCCACCGCCCAGGTCCCGAGACCGGCCAGCAGCGCCAACCCCCAGCCGACGTTGACGCTGCGTACCGCCGATTGCTGGCCGGTGTTGCGCAGGAACGCGAGGATCGCCGCCAGCACCAGGATCGCTTCCAGGCCTTCGCGCAGCAGAATCAGCAGACCGGAAACGTAACTCAGCGACCAGCTCAGACCATCGCTGCCCAACAACCCGGCAGACTCCTTGAGCTTGGCCTTGGCCGCGTCGAGACGCTGCTCGGCCTGCTCGACCGGTAAGCCGTCCTGCAGCGATTGGCGGTAGGCCATCAGGGATTTTTCGGTGTCCTTGCGCACGTTGGCGTCGACGTTATCCAGCGAGCTTTCGACCAGCTCGAAACCTTCCAGATACGCAGCAACGGACAAGTCATAAGCCTGATCACGCTCACCGACGCGGTAAGCGGCAAGGCTCTTGTCCAGGGTCGCGGCGGTGTAGTCGAGCAACTGCGCCGGGCCACGTTTGACCTGCGGCGGTTGCGCCCGTTGAGCACGGAAGGTCGCTGCGGCTTCAGGGCCTTCGGCGGCCTGCACTTCGGCCGGCGTCTGACGGGCAAGGTCGGCGATGTTGTAAGTCTTGTCGGTTTTGGCCGTGGCCGGGTCGGCGCTGAACTGGGCGATGTAGGTTGCCAGATCCCAGCGCTGACGGTCGTCCAGCTGATCGGCGAAGGCCGGCATGTCAGTGCCTTCGACGCCTTGTCCGAGCGTGTTGTAGATCGCGTACAGGCTCAGGTGGTCCAGGCGCGCCGCGTCACGCAGATTGGCCGGAGGCGGCGTCATGCCGACACCTGCCGGGCCGTCCCCGGCACCCGTGGCGCCGTGGCACACCGAGCAGTGCTGGGTATAGAGCGGCGCGCCGCGAGTCGGATCCGGGGTGATGATCGGTGCCTGGCTGACTTCATACGCCACCGCCAGTTTCGCCCCCAGTTGCCGCGCCTGACGGGCGACGTCCGCGCCGTCCTGCTTCGCGGTGATGGCGGCGAACAGCGCTTCGACGCCCTGCTCCAGGCCGGCCTTCTCCGGTTTGGCCGGCATGCCGGCAATCAAGCCTTGCAGCGCGCGGGTGAACTCCAGTTGTTCACGGTATTCGGCATCGTCGATGACCTTGCCTGCCTCTACCGTTGGCGGGTAATCGGCGCTGATGTAATCGAGCAGGTGCAGCGCTTGCGGCGCGCCTTCCACGGTTTCGGCCAGCAGATTGAAGCTGCTCAGGGCAAACAACGGGAACACCAGCCAGGCCAGGAATCGGGACGAGGCAGTCATGAAGGGATCTCAATTGGAAATGCGAAGTAACATATTGTTCACGTCGGGGGAGCCTGACTCAAGCTTTCTCTCCAATACCCGGCGCATAGCGATTGACCGCCCCTATAATCCGTCACCTTTCACCTCTCTGTTCAAGGAAGAGTTGCACGCCATGCGCCAATGCCTGCTGCTATCGGTATTAATCAGCACGATCCTGCAACTGAGCGGCTGCGCGGCTTACCGCGATTACGACCTGGAAATGCAGCAGACCAATGACCGGCTGATGCGTGGCGACTATCAGGGCGCCCTGGATGTGCTGGAGTGGCACAACCCCTGGGAAGACAAGGACCTGCTCTATTACTTCGAGAAGGGCTCGATTCTCAGTTTCGCCAACGCACGACCCCAGAGCCAGAAAGCCTGGCGCAGCGCTGACCGGATGGTGTTCCAGCGCGAAGAGGCTGTGCCTTCCGCCCCCATGAAGCTGCTCAACCGTTTTTCCTATGAAATGGGCACCATGCTGGTCAACGACAAGCTCAGTCGCTACGAGGGCTACGACTACGAAAAAGTCATGCTGACCACGCAGATGGCCCTCAACCAATTGAGCGAAAGTGATTTCGACGGCGCCCGGGCCGACATCAAGAAGACCCACGAACGTGAAGCACTGATCGCCCGCCAGCGAGAGCGCCAGTACGAAGAGCTCGAGGAACAGGCCAAAGCTCAAGGCATCGTCGTGAAATACAAGGATCTGCAGGGCTATCCCGTCACCACCCTGGATGCGCCGGCGGTGATCGAACTGAAAAACGGCTACCAGAGTGCCTTCAGCCATTACCTGGCCGGCTTCACCTACGAAGCGCTGGGTGAGCGGGATTTGGCCGCGCCGGGTTATCGCCAGGCAATCGAGTTGCGCCCGAACATCCCTTTCCTCGAACAGGCGTTGCGCGATCTCGACAAACCGCCAGCCAAGGATGATGAAAGCGATGTTCTGATCGTCGTCCAGAGCGGTCTGGCACCGGCCCGCAGCTCGGTCACTGTGCCGGTCCCGGTGCGGCTCAATGAAAACCTGGTCATCACTGCACCGATCTCGTTTCCCATCCTGGTGCCGGATACCGTCACACCGGCGTTCGACCACATCATGGTGGATGGCCGCAAACGCCCGCTGACCGTGATCAACAGCGTCACCGACATGGCGTTTCGTACGTTGCGCGATGACATGCCGGCGATCATTTCCCGGGCGATGTTCCGCGCCAACATGGCCGCCATTTCCCAGGCCCAGGAAAACGAACGCAACCCGGCCAAGGCCTCGCTGGTGGTCACCGAGCACGACCCCTTTGAGGAGGCCGACACCCGAACCTGGCGCACGCTGCCGGACAGAACGCTGGTGGCCCGCCTGCGACTGAAAAAAGGCAACCATCAGTTCGGCGCTCCCAATGCACCGGAAGCGGCGCCGGTGACCTTGCGAATCGACCGCGATCACCAGTTGGTCAACCTGCGGGTCCTGAACGACATCGCCAATGTTGTCGGCAACGCCAGACTGCCGGACAAGTGATGGCATCTAACTAACCAGTGCAATTAAAAAGCTATTACATAGCCAGCATCGCCCGCTTATAATGCCGCGCCCTCGTTATTGCGATGCGGCATTAAAGCTCCTCTGTTTATGAGGAATTGGCAGGAGGCCAACGCCACTGCCGATCGGTCCCAGCAGCCCGACCCGCACCCGAGGCTGTCGCTACTCATGGAAGAAGTACCCCATGGCATTCCGCGCTCCCACTCTGATCGCGCTTGGCGCAGTCACTCTGCTGTCCGGCTGTTCGGCGTTTCGCAACTACGACTCCGAACTGGCCCAGACCAATCAGCAACTGGCCACCGGCAACGTCGACGCCGCCCTGACCCTGCTGGAAAAGAACAACACCGGCCCGGACAAAGACCTGCTCTATTACTTCGAGAAAGGTGAACTGCTGCGCGCCAAGGGCGACCTGTCCGGCAGCCAGAATGCCTGGACCAGCGCCGACCAGGTGGTCGGCAAGTGGGAAGATTCGGTCAAGCTCGACACCGACAAATACCTGGCCCAGTTCGGCAGCTTCCTGGTCAACGACAAAGTCCGCCGCTACGAAGGCTACGACTACGAAAAAGTCATGCTGACCACGCAAATGGCCCTGAACCTGTTGGCGGTCAACGACTTCGACGGCGCGCGCACCGCGATCAAGAAGACTCACGAACGTGAAGCCGTGATTGCCGACCTGCGTGACAAGGAATACCTCAAGAGCGAAGAGGAAGCCGAGAAAGAAGGCATCAAGACCCAGTACAAGGACCTGCAAGGCTACCCGGTCGCCAGCCTTGACGCCCCGGAAGTAGTCGGCCTGAAGAACAGCTACCAGAGCGCGTTCAGCCATTACCTGGCCGGTTTCGTCTACGAAGCCCTGGATGAAAAAGACCTGGCCGCGCCGGGTTACCGCAAGGCAGCCGAACTGCGTCCGAACACGCCGCTGCTGGAGCAGGCGCTGGTCAACCTCGACAAACCGGTCAAGAGCGATGACAGCGACGTCCTGATCGTGGTGCAAAGCGGCCTGGCGCCGGCCCGCGATTCGATCCGCGTGCCGCTGCCGCTGCCGATCTCCAACAACGTGGTGATCACCCCGCTGTCGTTCCCGATCATCAAGCCTGACACCTCGACCGCGCCGTTCGCGCAGATCGGTGTCGACGGCCAGCAACTGAACCTGACTGCCCTCAACAGCACCACTGCCATGTCCCGCCGCGCGCTGCGCGATGACATGCCGGGGATCATCGTGCGGACCATGGTGCGCGCGATCACCAAAGGTGTGGCGCAGAAGAAGATCAACGAAACCAACCCGCTGGCGGGCCTGGCCGTCGGTATCTCTTCAGCTGTGCTGGAAGGTGCCGATACCCGTACGTGGCGTACCCTGCCGGACACCACTCAAGTCGTACGTCTGCGCTTGAAGAAAGGCGAGCACCAAGTCACTCTGCCGAGCGCCGTCGGTGGCTCGCTGGTCAAGGTCACCGTCGATCAGCGTTATCAGGTGATCACCCTGCGCGCGGTGGGTAACCAGGTGTTTGCCGCCGGGCTCGCCGCCCATGTGACCCCGAGCGCCGGCACCACCGCTGTGGCCAGCCTCAAACAACCTTAAGAACGGAGTCTTTGCATGCGTTTCAAACTCTTCGCCGTCGCAGCCCTCGCCTTGATGGCCAGCGGCTGCGCCACACCGCCACCGCCGGAGCCGGGCAGCGCCGCGAGCAAGGTCGTGGCCATGGGCCCGCAGAAACACATCGCGGTCGGTGCCATGCGCGTCGCCCGCGAGAACGGCTTCATGACCGTCAATGTGCAGTTGACCAACACCCTCAACAGCAACAAGACGTTCTACTACCGCTTCGCCTGGCTTGGCGCGGAAGGTTTCCCGGTAGCCGAAGAAGAAGTCTGGAAAAGCCAAATGATGTACGGCGCCCAGACCAGCTTCATCCAGGGCATCGCCCCGACACCGAAAGCCGTGGATTTCCGTCTCGAACTCAAGACGCCTTAAGCCCGACACCCTATTCCCGATTCAGAGAACATTCCCATGTTTGCACGCTTTTCCTTCATCGCCGTCATCGCCCTGCTGGCCAGCGGTTGCGCCAACACCTCGCCGACCCTGGGCAGCAAGAACATCAGCTACGGCGACACCAAGGCTGTTGAAACCGTAACCAACGAGTTCGGTTCGACCGACCTGCAGATGATCGCCGAGTCGATGACCCGTTCCCTGGCCCAGTCCGGCATTCTGCAGGGCCGTCCTGTAGTGCAGGTCTACGACGTGAAGAACAAGACCAGCGAATACATCGACACCCGCGAAATCACCACCAGCATCAAGACCCAGCTGATGAAGTCCGGCACCGCCCGCTTCGCCAGCGACAACACCGCGATGCAGAGCCAGGTCGACCAGCTCAAGCTGCAAAACCAGAGCGGTCTGTACAAGAAGAACACCGTGGCCAAGACCGGCAACATGATCGCTGCCAAATACCGTCTTGAAGGTTCGATCAGCTCGATCGTCAAGCGCAGCAGCGACTACAAGGACGTCTTCTACAAATTCAGCCTGCAACTGATCGACGTTGAAAGCGGTCTGGCCGAGTGGATGGACGAGAAAGAGATCCGCAAAACCACGGAGCGTTAATCGATGCGCATATGGATTGGCATGATGGCCCTGGCTTGCGCGTTCAGCGCGCAAGCGGCCCCGAAAGTCGCGGTGACGGATCTGGCGTACCAGGAACGCGTGGAGCAATACATCCACGTCGTTTCGTCGAAGAACAATTACCGCGAGGGTTACTACAGCTCCAGCGGCTCTTCGAGCTACGACGAATTCGAATCCAACACCAGTTACATCGAGCAGGCCGAGCTGCGCAAATTCACCGGCGACATCAAGGGTGAAATCCTGCGCACCGGCATGTTCCAGTTGATCCAGGGCACGCCGTACACCGCGTCGTCCAAGGGTGATATTTACGATGTGATCAAGCGGATCAAGGCTGGCAACTTCAAAGGTGCCGACTATGTGCTGTTCGGTACGGTGTCTGACATCGACTTCACCCAGGACATGAACGAGCTGGCGAACACCGACAGCTATTCGGCCGTTCTGGGCCTGACGCTGGTGGCGGATTTCAGCCTGATCAACACCAAGACCTACGAAATCACCTCGGCCTTCACGGCCATGGGCGAAGCGCAGGACACCAAACTGGTGAACCACCGCGACATCAAGATCTCACTCAATCGCCCCCGGGTCGTGCGTGATGTCTCGAAAGCGCTGGGCGAAGACGTGGCCGGACAACTGAGCATGCAGCTCGGCGGTGGCGGTTACGAGCAGCCGCGTGAACCGCAGCAGCGCAACAATCTGCCGCGTGATACGGCGCCGGTGATTCTTCACTGACCGGCTGCCGAAAACGAAAAAGGCGACCTGAAAAAGGTCGCCTTTTTTATGCCTGCCCGCTTTAGGCGGCGGCCTTGCGCAACGTCGCCATGAACGCCGCCGCACCGATGAACAACCCGGCAAACGTGCGGTTCATGCGTTTCTGCTGGGTCGGTGTACGCAACAGGCGCAGCACCTTCGACGCCAGCCCGGTGTAGCCGGCCATGACGATCAGGTCGACGCAGATCATGGTCACGCCGATCACCACGTACTGGATAAACAGCGGCGCGTGAGGATTGATGAACTGCGGCAGCACCGCCAGCATGAACACCAAAGCCTTGGGGTTGCTGATGTTCACCAGGAATCCACGAAACACCAGGGCCATCGGCCGACCGATCGGACGTACCGCCGCGTCATCGCTCATGTCCATCGGCAGTGCGCGCCACTGTTTGATCGCCAGATAAACCAGGTACGCAACACCGAACCATTTGATCGCATGGAACGCGGTGGCCGAAGCGGTGAGGATCGCGCCGACACCGGCGCCGACGATGGCAATCTGCAGGGCCAGGCCCAGTTGCAGGCCCAGGGCGTTCCAGTAACCGCGCCAGAAACCGTATTGCAGACCGCTGGACATCGACGCAATCGCGCCGGCGCCCGGAGAAAGGCTGATCACCCAGCAGGCGGCAAAAAACGCCAGCCATGTTTGAAGCTCCATCGCACACCTCGACTCAGACTCGTGACAAACGTCCAAGCTAATGCGATTCAGGCTGGATGACTACCGATTTTTTTCAGGATGTTGCGGCTGCCGACCAACGTGGCCGGCGCCCGATCACTTTTCGAAACCACTGGAAGGGAACACATCCGACCCGCGCCAGCGTCGCACGGAGCGCTGGAAGAACAGGCTGTTGGGCACCTGCACCATGGCGCTGCCGGTGCCGAGTTCTTCGGCTTCGATCAGCGTGGTGTAGAGCAGATTGATCGCCACCACCCGACCTTTGACGCCGGGTTTGTCGGTGGTGTCCACCAGTTCGACCACATCGCCGAGACGGAACGGGCCGACGGTGAAGATCAGAATCGCGCAGAGCAGGTTCGACAGCACGCTCCACATGGCGAAGAACGCCACCGCCGCGACGGCGACGAAGCCGGACAACGCCGTCCACAGCACCGTGGCAGAGACCCCGAGGCGCTCCAGCACGAAGATCAGCGCGCTGCCCATGATCAGCCAGCGCAAACCACCGCGCAGCGGCATCAGCAACTGCGGAGGGAATGGATACTTCTCCCCCAGCCGGGTCAGGAAGCGAGCGACGACGCGTTGAGCGAAGTAGCCCGCCAGCAGGATCAGCAGAATCTGCACACCGAGCCAGATCGGCTCGATCCACACCGCCGGCAGCGGCAGCTTGAACGCTTCCATCAGGACAGCGCCTCCAGCTCCGACTGCATGCTTTCCAGGGTTTCCAGCGCTTGCATCCACGCCTCTTCAAGTTCGCCTTCGCGCACCTTCAGTTTGGCCTGTTCGGCCAGCAGGTCGCGCAACTCGTTCTTGCGCGCCGGCTCGTAGATGTCACTGTCGCCCAGGCTGGCATCGACCTTGGCGAGTTTCTCGTGCAACTTGCCCAGCTCGGCTTCGAGCTTGTCGGCCTCGCGCTTGTGCGGCGCCAGTTGCTGACGCAACGCAGCAGCAGCCTGACGCTGGGCCTTCTTGTCGGTCTTGTCCGGGTTGACCGGCGTGTTGCTGACAGGGGCGTTGCGCTGACGGTATTCCACCAGCCAGCGGGCGTAGTCTTCGAGGTCGCCATCGAACTCCTCGACCTTGCCGTCCGCGACCAGGTAGAAATTGTCGGTGGTGCTCTTGAGCAGATGCCGATCGTGGGAAACCACCAATACCGCGCCGCTGAATTCCTGCAGCGCCATGGTCAGCGCCAGGCGCATTTCCAGGTCAAGGTGGTTGGTCGGTTCGTCGAGCAGCAACAGGTTCGGCCGTTCCCAGGCGATCAACGCCAGGGCCAGGCGGGCCTTTTCACCACCGGAGAAATTCAGCACCGGCTCGTCGATCCGTGCGCCACGGAAGTCGAAACCACCGAGGAAGTCGCGCAGCGTTTGTTCACGCTCGGTCGGCGCCAGACGCTGCAAGTGCAGCAACGGGCTGGCCTTGGAGTCCAGCGAGTCGAGCTGATGCTGGGCGAAGTAGCCGACCACAGTGTTCTCGCCACGGGTCAGGCGCCCGGCCAGCGGTTCGAGTTCACCGGCAAGGTTCTTGATCAGAGTCGATTTACCCGCACCGTTAGGGCCAAGCAAGCCGATCCGCGCGCCGGGGGTCAGTTGCAGCTTGACCTTTTCCAGCACGGCTTTCTCGCCGTAACCCAGGCGCGCATCGGACAGGTCGATCAGCGGGCTGGATATCTTGGTCGACTCACGGAACACGAAGTCGAACGGCGAATCGACGTGGGCCGCCGACAGCTCTTCCATTCGCTCCAGCGCCTTGATCCGGCTCTGGGCCTGACGGGCCTTGGTGGCCTGGGCCTTGAACCGGGCGATGTAGCTTTCCATGTGCGCACGCTGCGCCTGCTGCTTCTCGTAGGCCTGTTGCTGCTGGGCCAGACGCTCGGCACGGGCGCGCTCGAACGCGGTGTAGCCGCCACGGTAGAGGGTCAGCTTGCGCTGATCGACGTGGGCCACGTGATCGACCACTTCATCGAGGAAATCCCGGTCGTGGGAAATCAGCAACAACGTGCCTGGGTAACTTTTCAGCCACTCTTCAAGCCAGATGATGGCATCGAGGTCCAAGTGGTTGGTCGGTTCGTCGAGCAGCAGCAGGTCTGATGGGCACATCAAAGCCTGCGCAAGGTTCAGACGCATCCGCCAGCCACCGGAGAAATCTCCTACCTGACGATCCATCTGCTCATTGGTGAAACCGAGACCGGCCAGCAGCTTGCGCGCTCGCGCATCGGCGGTGTAGCCGTCGGCGCTGTCGAGTTCGGCGTGCAGGCGGGCCAGCGCGGTGCCGTCGTGAGCCTCTTCGGCTGCCGCAAGCTCACGCTGCACTTCGCGCAGACGCAGGTCACCGTCGAGCACATAGTCGACCGCCAGGCGTTCGAGCGTGTCGACCTCCTGGCGCATGTGGGCGATACGCCAGTCGGCCGGCAGCAGGCAGTCGCCCGAGTCCGGGTGCAACTCACCGCGGAGCAAGGCGAACAGGCTGGATTTGCCGGCGCCGTTGGCACCGATGAGGCCGGCTTTATGGCCGGCGTGCAGGGTCAGCTCGGCGTCTTCTAGCAGACGTTGCGGGCCACGCTGTAAAGTCAGGTTCTGAAGTCGGATCATAATGGCGGCGGAGTCTACCAGCTTCCCCCGCAACTGGCGCGAGTAGCACGATGTCCTCTGACCTGTGGAGCTTTGCCCTTGCTGTCTACGCCCGTCCCGGCGTGGAAGATGCCTGCCTGCGCCTGCAATCGGCGGGGGTCAATGTATGCCTGATGCTCTGTGGTTTATGGCTGGAACAGCGCGATGCAACCTGCGACGAGGCGCGCGCGCGACAGCTTCAACAGCTGACCGCCCCTTGGGACCGAGAGGTGGTTCAACCGTTACGCGCGTTGCGCATACAGTGGAAAACGCTGGCCGACACAGATCCGGTGCTCAAGGGTATGCGTGAACAGATCAAAGGACTCGAACTGGAGGCGGAGCGTGCGTTGCTGTCGCGACTTGAGGGCGCGGCGCAAGGCTGGAAGCGCAACTCGAAGGAATCGAGTGATTGGCTGGAGGTGCTGGCCGGCAGTGCGGCCAACCTGAACCGCGACGCGCTGCAAGTGCTGCGCGTCGCGGCAACCGGTGCTTAGGAAGCGCTGGTCGGGTTGCTGGCGACGCTCGACACCGGCGCCGACGATGGCGTGGTTGCGGTGGTCGAGGTAGGGGCGGCAGGTGCTGTGGTCGCAGCCGGAGTGACCGGAGCGGCAGGTTTGGCAGCAGGAGCAGTGGCCGGTTTTGCTGCAGCTGGTTTGGCAGTGGCTGGTTTTTTCACTGCAGGTTTTGCAGCCGGTTTCGCTGCTGGCTTGGCGGCCGGTTTAGCGGCGGTCGCTGGCTTGGCTGCGGCAGTTGCAGGCTTGGCAGCAGCCGGTTTGGCGGCGGGTTTCGCGGCAGCAGGTTTAGCTGCTGCTTTTACCGCAGGCTTGGCAGCTGGTTTCGCTGCAGCTTTGGCAGCGGGTTTGGCTGCAACCGGTTTGGCAGCGGTTTTGGCCGCAGGCTTGGCAGCAACAGTTTTGGCCGCTGGTTTTGCTGCCGGTTTAGCGGCGGTTTTGGCGGCTGGTTTTGCAGCCGGTTTGGCCGCTGCAGTTCTTGCCGGTGCAGCTTTTGCAGCAGCGGTGCGCGCGGCAGGTTTGGCCGCTGGCTTGGCGGCAGCTGGTTTTGCTGCAGCCGGCTTGGCGGCGGCAGGTTTTGCAGCTGTGGTTTTAGCCGCAGGTTTCGCAGCGCTTGCGGCTGCGGGTTTCTTCGCTGCAGGTTTTGCGGCGGCTTTCACTGGTGCTTTTGCAGCCGGTTTGGCTGCAGCCTTTTTCGCAGGCGCTGCTGCCGGCTTGGCCGAACGCAGGGACAACGCCTTGCCGACGGCTTCTTGAACACGACCGACACCCTGGGCCAGTTTCAGGCTTTCCTGAGCATCGCGCTTGAGTTGCAGAATGTAGCTGCGGGTATCGGACTGACGATCCTTCAGCGCATCGAGCAGGTCTTCGAGTTCCTTCACGGCAGCCTTGGCCTTGGTCTGCGCCTTGGCTTTACCGGCTGCGGCTGCGTCCTGCAATTTGGTGCGGGATTTGTGCAGTTTTTCTTGTGCCTTGCCGCGTTGCTTTTCCAGTTTGGCGAGCAGTTTTTCAGCATCAGCCAAGGCTTGGGAGCAAGCGTTTTCCAGATGCTCGAGCAGGCTGCCCGAGAGCTGTTGGAGTAAGTGCAACGGAGTATTTACAGGCTTCTTGGTGGCCGACATGGTTTACCTCCTGGCTGACGTGAGTGCGGCTCATACTAGACCTCTGCTGCTACCGCCGCTAGGGCATGTTGACAGTATCGAATGCACTCGGTTGCAGGCTTGCGAAAAACTTCTGCACATTGCTCAAAGCAGTTCACCGTTGCAGAGCTTCGCGCTGGCATAATCCACCGCAATTCAGGACGGAGAGTGCCCATGTCGCGCTACTTTTTTTTATCCCTCTGCATGATCTTTTCGGCGGCCCAGGCCGACGAAAAAAACACCGCGAACGATGCTCATGATCTGGCCTACAGTCTCGGCGCCAGCCTCGGTGAACGGCTGCGCCAGGAAGTGCCGCAGCTACAGATCCAGGCCCTGATCGAAGGCCTGCAACAGGCCTATCAAGGCAAGCCGCTGGCACTGAGCGAAGCACGGATCGAACAGATCCTGGCCGATCACGAATCGCAGACGGCCGAGCATGCGGCCATGCCTTCAACTGAGGCCGCGATGGAAAACGAGCGACGTTTTCTCACTGCCGAAAAGGCCAAGCCTGGTGTGAAAGAGTTGGCTGACGGCATCCTGCTGACCGAGCTGACACCGGGGAACGGCACAAAGGCCGGCCCCGACGGAAAAGTGCAGGTGCTGTATATCGGCAGGCTACCGGACGGCACCGTGTTCGATCAGAACAGCCAGCCGCAGTGGTTCAATCTCGACAGCGTCATCGCCGGATGGCGCACCGCCTTGCAAAACATGCCGGTGGGCGCGAAGTGGCGGTTGGTGATTCCATCGGATCAGGCTTACGGCGCCGATGGTGCCGGCGACTTGATCGCACCGTTCACACCGCTGGTGTTCGAAGTCGAATTGCGCGGCGCGACCAGTTGATCGCCCAATAAAAAACGGTGCGCTGTGGGCGCACCGTTTTTGTGTCAGGGTCGTCGGTTCAGGCCTGAACCGAATCCTCTTCCTTGTGGGCGGTATGCAGCACTTCGATCAGGCAGTCTTCCAGTTCGAAGCGCTCGTGGAGCAGCCCACCCAGCTCCTTGAATTTTTCGGCAACGCATTTGCCTTCATCGCAAAGATCGTTGAAGGCGAGCAATTTTTCCGTGATGACATCGATGCGCGGGTAGATCGTCTCGGCCAGTTCCAGGCCGCGCTTGTCGTTGAAGGCCTTGGCCTCGCCCGTCAGCTGTTCGTAGATTTCGAAATGCCCCGCCGATACGTAATCGACCAGCACGCCGCAGAACTCCTGCAAGGGCTTTCGATCCACGGAGAGTGACTGAGGTTCTGCACCCAGCTTGTCGTAGGCAGCGATCAGTTCCTCGCGCTCCTGGAGCCAGCGGTCGATCAGCAGATGAACTCCACCCCAACGTTCCTGAGCATTCTGACAACTTTCGAGCATGGCGATCTCTCTTCCCTTGTGGGTCATGCTGCCCTAATCCCGCGCCCCTTCTTGTGGGTATTGCTTTGAGAGGCGGCCAGGCAGAGCGTCATCGAGCAACACAAATCCAATGACACGTGCGGGCCAGATTATGCCCGCACGCCTATGGCTTCAAGGTACGCAGGAGAGAAAGTTCATACAAGTGTTTAATCCCTGACCAGCGCCTGATGCGACGCTTCGCCGCTGAGCGGTCGCTGCAGAGCGCTCCAGGCCAGTCGCAGCAATTGGTAAACCGCAAGGATCGACATGGCGACGAAGAACAGCAGACTCCACTCCGGAATGCTCAGGTCGAACAGCGTCCACGACAATTGCGCGCAATCCTCGCTGTCGTTGAACATCCGTGCCAGGGCGCAGAGCCACGGCAGGTGGCTGAATAATTCCTCGGTGCTGGGCGCGCACTGTGCCAGATGATGCATCGAATCGCTTTGCAGGAGCACCTGTCGCCATGCAGCCATGGTCGCGCCGAGACTGGCCGCCAGCGCACCGGACCAGTAGAGCGAAAGGCCGAAACGCCCTGGCCCATGCACAGCCGCCACACCACAGCAGGCTGTGAGAACACTCAGGAAAAGCCGCTGCACCAGGCACAGACTGCAAGGCACCAGACCTACCGCGTATTCGAGGTAATAGGAAGCTCCCAGCGCCAGTGTTCCCGCCGTGAAAGCCATAAAAAACAGGGAGCGTGAGCAGGTCAACGACATGGGTTATCCGTAACAATAAAGACAGGCAGTTACGGTAGAGGAAAGGGGCGAGGCCTTTCAAGGCGGGCCGCTGACGACACTTCACCAGAAGTGTAGGGAAATCCCGACAGACTTGAGAGGAAAGGATGTAGGCCTCTGTAGGACTTTGCGTAAGAAGCGAATTAGCGGTAACTATTCAGTCGAGAACATGAGCGAGGGAGCGTACCCCCTCGTCCATTCAGGCGTGTGCCTGTACCGGTAGAGGCGCAGCCAGCAGACGCTCATCCAACAACCCCAGACCTTCCTGGAACAGCTGGTTGCTGCGCTCGGTGTCTCCGAGTCGGGCCAGCAGTCGAGCCAGTTCCGCACAGGCTTCCGGGTTGCGCTGAGTGCGCAGGCTGCTTTCCAGGTAATCCCTCGCCTTGCCCCACAGACTGGCTTGCAGGCACAGTCGACCGAGCGTCAGCAGCAGGCTCGGGTCGGCGGGATGATCCTTGAGCCAGCCCTCGGCCGCTTGCAATTGACGCGTCGGATCACTGCCACGCACCAGGCCATAAAGCCGAGCCAAGTGGCTGTCGTACTTACGCTTGAGGGCGCTGCGCAACACCTCTTCCGCTTCGACCTGAGCACCGAGCTGGCGCAGTTGCTCAGCGTAAGCCAGGACCAGCGGCGACTCCTGACGCTGCGACGAGGTGAGTTGCTGCCAGGCACGATTGAGCGACTGCAGACCCACCGCGCCGTCTTCTTCGCGATGCGCCGCCAGCGACAGGTTCTCACCCCAGGCACGACGCTCCAGCTCGGCCAGTTCGGCAGGAGGCAGGACTTTGTCCTTTCGCAGCTCGGGCAGCATGCGGATCACCGCCGACCAGTCACCACGCTGTTGATGCAGACGCTGCAACTGACGCAGGGTCTGGACGTTATGCGGATGACGCTCGCGCATCGCCTGCAAAGTCACCAGCGCACCCTCCGTATCACCACGGTCGGTTTGCAGTTGCGCATGACTCAAGGCGATCGCCAGTTCTGCCTGAGGCTGGCGCTCGAGGGCGCGCTCCAGCAGACGATCACTTTCCTCGTAATTGCCTTGCTCGTTGGCGGCACGGGCGGCGCCGAGGTAATACAGCAGCGGTTGGCGCTCGGCCTCGGCAGCCCGATAAAGGTGACGCTGGGCGCTGGCCCAGCGGCCTTCGGCCAGATCCAGTTGGCCATGTTCGATCGCCACTTGCACGCGACGACTGCGGTTGCGGCGCGACCAGGGATTGACCACGCCACCCGACGTCAACACCAGTTCGACCAACGCCTTGATGCCCCAGATCAGCAGCCACAGCACCGCCACCAGCGCCAGCGTTGCCCACAGGCTCGACTCATAGCGGAAGCTTTTGTAGGCAACCAGCACGTAACCGGAATGCTCGGCAATCGCCAAGCCGAGGGCCGCCGTCGCAGCAATCACCAGAAACACGATGACATACAGGCGCTTCATGGCGTGGCCTCCTGCGCGGTGGAGGCAGGCTTGGCGAACGGTTTCACCGAATCTTCAGCGTTGACGTTACGTCGCTCAAGATAGGCTTGCACCGCGCTGAGGGTGCCAGTCAGGTCAGGGGTGACGACCGTGACCGGTTGCTTGCTCAGTTCCGCCACTTGCTCGAGCATGATTTTGCTCTGCGGGTTGTCCGGGTTGAAATTGCCCTTGAGCACATCCCGCGCTTCAGTCAATGCCTGGGTATAAACCGCGGCCTGACCGTTGAGGGCCGCCCATTGCGCCTGCTCGAGCGAAAGGCTCAAGGCCAGGCGCACCTGGCTCAGGCTCTGACCGGCGAGCAGCGGACGAACGTTTTTATCCGCGTTGAAATCAATGCGGATGTAGCGCGAGATCTGATCCCACCACTGCGACCAGCGACTGGCACCGTCACCATCGGAAGTCAGCCCCAACAGCGAATCGCCCCGATCCTTGTACTCAGGCGCCAGCTCAGTGAGTTCGATAACCTGATCACGCAGCGCGCCCAGACGCAGGAACAGACCGGTGCGGTCAGGCTGCTCGGTGCTGCGCAGCGCCACCAGGGTTTTTGCCACTTGTTCGCGAGCGGCAAACGAACCCGGGTCGTTCTGTTCGCGCAGAATTTCGTCGGCACCCTGCACCAGCGCCTGAGCGCTGCTGATGTCCTGCAAGGCAGAAAGACGCAGGCTGGCAAGTCTCAGCAAATGCTCGGCTTCGGCCAGGCGCCAGTCTTTGCGGCTGGCACCGAGGACTGTTTCCAGACGTTGATTGAGGCGCTGCTGATCGCCCTGGAGTTGCGCCACCAGACGCTGGCGATCAGCGAGCTCGTCGGCACCCGGCAATTGCCCGAGGCGCTCGGTCAGACGCTGATCGTTGAGCTTGAGGGTCTGGGCCTGATCGCTCAATGCCTGCACCTGACTCAATTGCTCCTGAGTGTTGGCTTGCAGGTGTCGCACCTGCCAGACACCCCAGCCACCCACCGCAACACCGGCGGCGCCGAGCAGCAGCGCGACAATGGCCAATCCGTTGCCTCGGCGCGGTTCAGCGGCCGGTGGCGGTACTTCAACCGGTGCATCGATCACAGGTTGAACGTCATCTTTAGGCAAGGCTGTTTCGCTCACGTATCCATCCTTTGCATTAGAGAACGGGTTCGGGATGCTCCCGTAACGCCGTCAGCAAGGCCGCGGCACTGGCGCCGCGACAATCCACAACTGTTCGGGCCCCGGCGGCATGTGCCTGCGCGGCGACCCTTGGGCTTGGAACAAACAACGGCATCTGCGCAAGCTCTGGCCAAGTTTCGCCGGCCAATCGGCGCAGGTGCTCAAAACCCTGTCCACTGCTGACCACCAGCCCGTTCAGGCGTTCCGCCTCGATCCGTCGGGGCAGTTCCCGCGGCGGATAGTCCGGCAGGTCACGGCGGTACAATTCCAGATACTCGACACTAGCACCAAGCGCGCGCAGGCGCTCGGCCAGCAGCTCACGCCCA
This sequence comes from Pseudomonas sp. SDO52101_S400, assembly GCF_054071635.1. Classification (NCBI taxonomy): domain Bacteria; kingdom Pseudomonadati; phylum Pseudomonadota; class Gammaproteobacteria; order Pseudomonadales; family Pseudomonadaceae; genus Pseudomonas; species Pseudomonas sp. SDO52101_S400. Next base: position 85,041 of record NZ_JBSVWF010000011.1, read on the forward strand.
CCCTCCCCGCGCAGGATCAATACCTGCGAGCCGGGCACGGCCACCGCCTCCAGCAGGCGCGGCAATTGCAGCAAGGCTTCGCTGTCGTCCCCCGCGTCCGGGAAGCTCACATCCAGCCCCCGATCCCGAAGGATACCCGCGGTCGCCGCGCCCACGCTGAACCATGGCATCGACGGAGTAGCCAGACCCAGAGCGTCGAGCAAATCCACCGCGATCCGCGCCGCCGGTTTGCTGACCACGATCACCGCGCCGTAATGCGGCAGTTGGGTGATCGTGCGACGCATTGTGTCAGAGACCGGCAGTGGCGCGATTTCCAAAAGCGGCAGGCAGCTGCTGAAAATCCCCTGTCCGGCCAGCACCTCGGCCAGCGCCCCGCAATCGTCGGCGGGGCGCGTCAGCAGCAGGCGCCAGGCAGTCACTCGTGGCCTGCCTCGCCGTAGACTGCCTTGAGAATGTCGGCAGCACCCTGGCGGAGCAAGTCTTCAGCAACCTGCACGCCCAGCGTTTCGGCTGCCGCACGCGGCGCACGGGATTGCGCGCTGAGCAACTTGCCGCCGCTTGGTTCGCCCACCAGCCCCCGCAGCCACAACTGATCGCCTTCGAGCACGGCGTAGCAGGCGATCGGCACCTGGCAGCCGCCATTCAGATGTTTGTTGAGGGCTCGCTCGGCGGTGACACGGTCGGCGGTATCGGCGTGATGCAGGGGTGCGAGCAAGGCGTGGATTTCAGTGTCGGCGCTGCGGCATTCGATACCGACGGCGCCTTGGCCACCGGCCGGCAGGCTGTCGTCAACACTGATCGCAGAGGTGATGCGGTCTTCGAAACCGAGACGGATCAGACCGGCCGCCGCGAGAATGATCGCGTCGTACTCGCCGGCATCGAGTTTGGCCAAGCGGGTGTTGACATTGCCGCGCAGGAAACGGATTTCCAGGTCGGGACGGCGGGTCAGCAGTTGCGCCTGGCGACGCAGGCTGGAGGTGCCGACGATGCTGCCGGCCGGCAACGCATCGAGGCTTGAAAAGGTATTGGAGACAAAGGCGTCACGCGGGTCTTCACGCTCGCAGATGCAGAACAGTCCCAGGCCTTCAGGAAAGTCCATTGGTACGTCTTTCATCGAATGGACGGCGATGTCGGCTTCATTTTCCAGCAGCGCGGTTTCCAGTTCCTTGACGAACAAGCCCTTGCCGCCGATTTTCGACAGGGGGGAATCGAGCAGCTTGTCGCCGCGACTGACCATGGGCACCAGCGTCACCAAAAGGCCCGGGTGGGCCGCTTCCAGACGGGCTTTGACGTATTCGGCCTGCCAGAGGGCCAGTGCACTTTTGCGGGTGGCGATGCGGATTTCGCGAGAGGACATGGATCAATCCGTACTGAATAGATACGGCGGATAATAACAGCTCAGCCAAATCCACTTTGACCTGAATCAGAAACGGCGTGGCCTCCCTGGCCGGCAATGCCTGGTGAAAAGAGTTGAGAGCCGTCCGACGCCTGCGGATTAAAGCCCTTGCATCATTTTGCGCACGCCCGCCACATGGCGGCGGCTGACGATCAACGCATCACCATTCAGGCCTTTGAGGAACAACTGGAAGTGACCCAACGGTGTGCGCTGCAGCCGCTCGATGCGGTCGCGAGCCACCAGCGCGTTGCGGTGGATCCGCACGAAGCGTTCGCCAAATTCGTCTTCCAGGGCCTTGAGTGGCTCGTCCAGCAGGACTTCACCGGTTTCATGGCGCAAGGTCACGTATTTGTGGTCGGCAATGAAGTACACCACCTGGTCCAGCGGGATCAGCTCGATGCCTTTTCGGGTTCGGGCGCTGATGTGGCTGCGTGGGCCGGTGCCGCTTTCGGCGGCTGGACGAGTCAGGGCCGAAAGCTGAGCCCGATTCGGACGTTCAGCCCTTTTCAGGGCTTCCTGCAGATGTTCGGTTCGCACGGGTTTCACCACATGGCCCACGGCACTTGCCTGAAGGGCCTCCAAGGCAAATTCATCGATACCAAAGCAAAACACCACGGCGGGCGGGGTTTCGCGTTCGCACAGGCGGGCAGCGACTTGCAGGCCATCGAGGCCTGGCATGCGGATATCGAGCAGCACGATATCCGGCTTGTGGCTGTCGATCAGTGCCAACGCCTCTTCGCCATTGGTGGCGCTTGGCTCCAGGACTGTGTAGCCCTCGAGCTCGCTCACCATTCGGGCGAGGCGCTCGCGGGCCAGTGGTTCGTCATCAACGATCAGGACATTCATATTGCGCTGGATTCCTGCGTGAGTCTCGCACAAGGATAGCGTAGACAAGTGGAGTGACGTCCGTCACCGCGATCCACGCTAAGACTAGCGCGAGCGCCAAAAAGTGCCGTACGTCGGCCGGCAATATTTGCCGACACCCGGAACGCACTGCTCAAAGCTCGTCGCTGTCTGCGTTTTACGCAGGGTATGCCGATGGTCAATACACCCACCCCTCTCTTCTTATAGTCGGCGACCAGACCTTTGCGCGATCCGCAGTCGCGCCGACCCTTAGTCCTACTGTAGACGCTCGCCGGGCCGATATTGCTCAATCGGAAAATATCCTTGAGCAAATCCCCCGGAACCGGCGGCGACTATGAACCCCGACATGAGAAAAAAACGTATCGACCAGTGTCAGCGACAGGATTGGCAACCCTGTTATTATCCGCGCCAGCGTTTCACGCCTACTTTCTTCAAGCCGATACGAGCGAATTCATGAGCACTGACAAGACCAATCAGTCCTGGGGCGGCCGCTTCAGTGAACCCGTCGACGCCTTCGTCGCCCGCTTCACCGCCTCCGTCACTTTCGACCAGCGCCTGTATCGCCACGACATCATGGGCTCGATCGCCCACGCCACCATGCTGGCCAAGGTCGGCGTGCTGACGGATGCCGAGCGCGACAGCATCATCGATGGCCTGAAGACCATCCAGGGTGAAATCGAGGCTGGCCAGTTCGACTGGCGCGTAGACCTCGAAGACGTGCACATGAACATCGAAGCACGCCTGACCGACCGCATCGGCGTCACCGGCAAGAAGCTGCACACCGGCCGCAGCCGCAACGACCAGGTCGCCACCGACATCCGCCTGTGGCTGCGCGACGAGATCGACCTGATCCTGGCCGAAATCACCCGCCTGCAGAAAGGCCTGCTGGAGCAGGCCGAGCGCGAAGCCGGCAGCATCATGCCGGGCTTCACTCACCTGCAGACCGCCCAGCCCGTGACGTTCGGGCACCACATGCTGGCCTGGTTCGAAATGCTCAGCCGCGACTACGAACGCCTGGTCGACTGCCGCAAGCGCACCAACCGCATGCCGCTGGGCAGCGCCGCGCTGGCCGGCACCACCTACCCGATCGACCGCGAATACACCGCGCAGTTGCTGGGCTTCGACGCCGTCGGCGGCAACTCGCTGGACAACGTGTCCGACCGTGACTTCGCCATCGAATTCTGCTCGGCCGCGAGCATCGCGATGATGCACCTGTCGCGCTTCTCCGAAGAGCTGGTGCTGTGGACCAGTGCGCAGTTCCAGTTCATTGATCTGCCGGATCGTTTCTGCACCGGCAGCTCGATCATGCCGCAAAAGAAAAACCCGGACGTGCCGGAACTGGTACGCGGCAAGACCGGCCGCGTGTTCGGCGCCCTGATGGGCCTGCTGACCCTGATGAAAGGCCAGCCACTGGCCTACAACAAGGACAACCAGGAAGACAAGGAACCGCTGTTCGACGCCGCCGACACCTTGCGCGATTCGCTGCGTGCCTTTGCCGACATGATCCCGGCGATCAAACCGAAACACGCGATCATGCGTGAAGCGGCGCTGCGTGGTTTCTCCACCGCCACCGATCTGGCCGACTACCTGGTGCGCCGTGGCCTGCCGTTCCGTGACTGCCACGAAATCGTCGGCCACGCCGTGAAGTACGGCGTCGACACCGGCAAGGATCTGGCGGAAATGAGCCTGGAAGAACTGCGTCAGTTCAGCGACCAGATCGAGCAGGACGTGTTTGCCGTGCTGACCCTGGAAGGCTCGGTGAATGCCCGCAACCACATCGGCGGCACTGCGCCGGCGCAGGTCAAGGCTGCTGTTGCTCGCGGGCAGGCGCTGATCGCCAGCCGCTAAAAGCCAAAGCTTCGCGAGCAAGCCCGCTCCCACATTCGATCTGCTGCGAACACCGAATGGTGTCCAATCGAGATCAAGTGTGGCAGCGGACTTGCTCGCGAAAGCTATCTCGAAAGCACTAAAAAACTTACTTCTTCGCAGCGATCATCGCCAAAAACGCCGGCATCGCCGCGTCCTTGTCCGCAGCAATCTTCTGCACGTGCGAATTCTGCTCAAGCCGCTCCAGCAGCGCCTTGGCCTTCGGCATCTCCGCCAGCAAATCCAGTCCGAACAGCTTATGCCCAACCGCAATCGCCGGCGGCACGCTGTAAAGAAAGTACAGGTCAGCAATGCTCAGACTGTCGCCCGCCACATAGGGAGCGAACTTGCCATGGCGACCCAACGCGGCGAACCCCAGCAGCAGTTCGGTCCTGGACTTTTCCTTGATCGCTTCAGGCAGCACCGCGCCGAAAAACGCTTCGCCGAAGCAGGCCCGGGCCGGCAGTTCGATGTACAGCTCGATTTCCTTGGCCAGCGCCAGCACCTGCGCACGCTCGAACGCGTCGACCGGGAGCAGCGACACACCCTTGCCAGTACTTTCGAGGAACTCGAGGATGACCGCCGTTTCGTTGATGTAACCCCGCTCCGTGCCCAACACCGGCACCTTGCCGCGGGGACTGATCTTCAAAGACTCTGGAGTCTGGGTCGGATAGAACGTGACTTCTTCGAACGGCAGGCCTTTTTCCAGCAACGCCAGTTTGACCATGTTGTAGTAGTTGCTGACTGAGAATCCGTAGAGCTTGAACATCACATAGCCTCCAGGCCGTGCGGGGTGGGCAGTGCCTGTTTATAGATCGCTCCGGGGATTCCTGCCAGCAGCATCACGCCGCTGAATGCGGGTAAACTGGCGCCTTTCCTAGAGGAGCCTGCCATGAGCGAGCCGACAGACATCGATAACGACGAAGAAGAGTTCACCGAGAGCACTTTGATCGAAGCCATCGAAAACCAGATCGAAAGCGACAACCCGCCAGCGGCCAAGGCGACGTTCAACAAGCTGACCCTGGTCGGTTACGAGCGTGAGGACATCCTTAACCTGATGGCCCACGTGCTGGCTTACGAGATCGACGCCATGCTCGATGACGACCGCGCATTCAATACCGAATGGTACGAAGCAGCCCTTCGTGCACTGCCCGAGTTGCCACCGGAAAAGCCGTAACCGGGCACCCCGATGTGGGAGCAGCTCTGCTCCCACACAATTTGTCACCCATCTCTGCGGCCTTCTCCCGGCCCCTGACTACACTGGAATCCACCCCCGAGACAAAAACCCTGGCGCACACTGGACAGGCCGCGCCGGCAGGTTCACCTTAGGGGCGCTGTCGTCCAATTCCTAGAAAGTCTGGAGTCCTTATGTCGCTTACCCCTGAGTTGGTTGCCGAACTGGAAGTCCTCGCACTCTTCAACCTGGACAGTTCCCAGGAAGGTCTGAAAATTCATCAGACCGCTGCCCCGAAGCACATTGCCGCCGCACAACGCCTGTTTGAAAAAGAACTGACAGACCAGCCTGATGGCGGTTACCTGACCAGCCTCGGTCGCGATGCCGCACAAAATGTGCAAACCGTACTGACGATTCTGAAAGAGCAACAAACCGCCTGATCCTCCCGACTTCGCCCACGGAAACCTCTGCCACGGGATTTCCGCGGGCCAGCCCGGCTGCAAGCCATCGCCACGCGGTAGAAATCTGGCGTCAAAAAAACAAATTCAGCTTAATGCTCGCACTGCACAGGCGCTAAACTCCCCCGCATTCCGTGACCCTCTGCCTCCGAGCCCTGCGAGCCGGTTTGAGTCGACATGACCCGCACCCATGAAATCCGCCCCGACCTGGACGAGGGAATCGACCGCAAGGTACTCAGCCAGCTGCGCGCACGCTTTCTCAAACTCAACGAAGGCCGCCTGAACCGGGCGCTGGAAGGTCTGTCGACGCGTCAACAAAGCGTGCTGAACTTGCTGCCGCTGTTTTTCCACGTCAATCACCCGCTGTTACCCGGTTATGTCTCGGGCAGCACACCGGCCGGGTTGTCGAATTACGAACCGGACGCCGATGCACTCGCCGAAGCCCAGCGCCTGACGCGCTCGTTTTCCTACAAGCCGCGCCACGGCAGTAATCCGCCACGGCCGATTCACGGGCTGTTCCTGATGGGCAGTCTCGGCACCCTGGCCCAGGCTGACCAGAGCGACATGGACGTGTGGGTCTGCCACGCACCCGACCTGAGCGACAGTGAACTCGCCGAGCTGCGCAAAAAGTGCCAGTTGCTTGAAGTCTGGGCCGCGAGCCAGGGCGCGGAGGCGCACTTCTTCCTGATCGACCCGGCACGCTTCGTCAAAGGCGAACGTGACACCCAGCTCAGCTCCGAGGATTGCGGCACCACCCAGCATTACCTGCTGCTGGATGAGTTCTACCGCACCGCGATCTGGCTGGCCGGGCGCACGCCGATCTGGTGGCTGGTGCCGGTCTACGAAGAGCGTGCCTACGATCAGTACACCCACACGCTGCTGTCCAAGCGTTTCATCCGCAACGATGAAACCCTCGACCTTGGCCCACTGGCACACATTCCGCCGGGCGAGTTTGTGGGCGCCGGGTTGTGGCAGTTGTTCAAGGGCATAGAGTCGCCTTACAAGTCGGTGCTCAAGCTGTTGCTGATCGAGGTCTACGCCAGCGAGCACCCGCAAGTGCAGTGCCTGAGCCTGCGCTTCAAGCAGGCGGTATTCGCCAACCGGCTGGACCTCGACGAGCTGGACCCGTACATGGTGGTTTACCGCCGTATCGAGGAATACCTCACCGCACGCAACGAACCGGAACGACTTGAACTGGTGCGTCGGGCACTGTACCTCAAGGTCAACCGCAAGCTTACCGGCACCATCCGCACCCAGAGCTGGCAGCGTTCGCTGCTGGAAAGGCTGGCCAGCGAATGGCACTGGGACCAGCGACAACTGGCGCTGCTCGACAGCCGCAGTCAGTGGAAAGTCCGTCAGGTCAGCGCCGAGCGCCGGGCATTGGTCAACGAATTGAATTACAGCTACCGCTTCCTCACCCAGTTCGCCCGCACCGAGCAGACCGTCAGCCTGATCAACAAACGTGATCTGAATGTGCTCGGCCGGCGACTGTACGCCGCGTTCGAGCGCAAGGCCGACAAGGTCGAGTTCATCAACCCCGGCATCGCCCCGGATCTGGCCGAAGACACTCTGACCCTAGTGCAGTCGCCGAACAAAAAAGAGCCGGGGCAAACCCACTGGGGCCTGTACAACGGCAGCCTGACGGCGCTGGAGTGGGAACACTTCGCACCGATCAAGCGCAGCCGCCAGCTGTTGGAACTGCTGACCTGGTGCCATCGTAACGGCGTGATCGACAGCAGCACTCGCCTGGCCCTGCATCCCGGCACCAGCGATTTGAGCGAGTTCGAGCTGTTCAATCTGCTCGGCAGCCTGCAGCAAAGCATCGCCCTGCCTTTGCCAACCGTCGCCGAAGAACCGCTGCTGCACGCCAGCGTGCCGAGCGAGGTGTTGATACTGGTGAATGTCGGGGTCGATCCGCTCAAGCATCATCGCGACCTGAACATCCTGATGACCACCGAGCGCACAGACTCCCTGAGCTATGCCGGCGTGCGCGAGAACCTCGTGCTGACCCTCGATCAGGTCACGCTCAACAGTTGGAACGAAGTGCTGGTCAACCGCTTCGATGGGCCGCATGCGCTGCTCGACTGCCTGCGCGATTACCTCAACAACCTGCCGCGCGGACCACAGCAACCATCGCTGCGAGTGCGTTGCTTCTGCCACAACCGTGCGCAATTCATCGCCCGCCGGGTGGAAGAGATCGTCGACACCGCGCAGAACCTGTTGCTCAGCGACTTGAATCACCGCTACCTGATCCAGGTGCAGCAGCACTATCACGTGCTGGAACTGGTGCCGGGCCAGGTCAGCCATGTCGCTCTCGCCACCCTGCCGGCACTGCTCGATTACCTGGGCGAGGAACAGCCGCGCTACAGTCCGCTGCACCTGGACCCGATGGCGCTGGAAGACCACGACCTGGCGCTGATCCTGCCAATGGGTCAGCCCGAATCCATTCAGGTGTTCTACCGGATCACCGAACAAACGGCCGAGCTGTACGTGCTCGACGAATTCAATGCACTGTGGCAACAACACTTGCCCTATCACGACGAGCAAAGCCTGTTGGTGCCGTTGCAGCGATTCCTGCAATCGATCCAGTTCCGGCGCGAAGCGCTGCTGCCGATGGCGTCGAGCCAGCCTGCCAGCCTTGAAATCTTGTATTACCAGTTATTGCCATCAGGACCGGGACGCGCGCGACGGGTCGAAATGCGGCCAGCACCGCAGACGCCAGTCAACAAACCGTTCTACGACGTGCAGGCGATCATCGGCAAAGCCGCACCGGGCGAGGTGCAGGTCACGTTGTATTGCAATCAGCGGGAGTTCAGCGAACTGGAACATGGCGACCAGCTGTTCAGCGTGGTCGCGCGGGAAATTGTCGGGCAGCGCCGGGAAACCGAGCGTTACCGCTGCTACATCACCGACCTCGACCTCTCGGGTGTGATCGGTGACGGGCAGGGTTCGAGCAATCTGTATCTGCGCTACAAGGCCGACCTGGAACGCTCTCTGAACGAGGCGCTCGAGCAGGTCTGAGGCGGGGTTACTCCGGGAAATCGCCGCCGTTGGCCGGCTGCGATTCGACTTCCAGCAGGGTCAGTTTCAGGGTCTTGCCACCCGGTGCCGGCCAGTCGATGTGCTGACCAACCTTCAGGCCCAGCAGCGCACTGCCGACCGGAGCCAGGATCGATACCTTTCCTTCGTCAGCGTTGGCGTGCTTCGGGTAGACCAGAGTCAGGTGATAGTCCTTGCCGCTGCTCTCTTCTCGGCAGTGCACACGGGAATTCATCGTCACGACATCGGCAGGCACTTCATCGTGGCCGACCAGGGTATCGGCGCGGTCCAGTTCGGTTTGCAGCGCGATCACGCCCGGCAGCGTGTCATCCAGGCTGTCGATCAGGCGCTCCAGACGTTGCACGTCCAGACGGGTAAGGGTGATGGAAGGTGCGGTCATGATCCGGGCAGACTCCTTTCTTCTGCACACAAAAAAAGCAAAACCCCGCCACAAAAGACGGGGTTTTCACCAGGCCTCGATGGGTTGAGGCGTTTCCGGACACTATCACAGCTCAAAAAATATACAAGCTACGTCCCGGAGCGCTGCCTGCGCTGTATCGCCTGCGCGCAGATTACCCGGCGGCGCTCGTCATCGGCCGAGCGCCATTCACGGATGTCTTCGACATGCCGCATGCAGCCGAGACAGACCTTCCGCTCATCCAGCCGACACACACCGGTGCACGGCGAAGGCACGGCCGGGCTGACGTTACTGTAGAGCGGCTTCGGCGGACGGGCGGGAGCGGTGTCAGTCACGAAATCACAAGCCTTCGAAATCGAATTCGGTACCGGCCTGCTGCTTGACGATGCGTTCGAGCATCTCGCCCAACTGCTCTTCGCTCTTGTCGCACATCCAGCGTTCGCTTTCTTCGTCGTAGTCGAAGTGGAAACCACCGGACACAGCGGCCAGCCACAGCTGACGCAACGGTTCCTGACGACTGAAGATCAGCTGGGTGCCGTTCTCGAACTTGACGGTCAGCACACCGGCCGAGTTCTCCATGTCGATGTCCAGGTCGCTGTCGTCGAAGATGTCTTCCAGTTTTTCCTGGGTTTCATCGACCAGATCGTGGAAACGGGCTTCGGACAAACTCATTGCGGCAACCTCAAAAAATGTCTTATCAGGCTCAAGCGCCGCAAGATACGGTCGCTGCCAGCCGATTGCAAAGGATAACGACCAAGCGCCCTGCCCGGCGACGAAATATGCACCCGTCATGCAGGAAAAGTTTCCTCTACACAGCCCGAGCCCCGCCGGACGGGAGTTCCGTCGCATAGGCAAGCTGCCGGGTGGCCGGTATACTCCGGCGCAATTAACGCATATTCAAGGATTTCGCCATGAAGCGCCTGATCTCTTCCCTTGCTGCGCTCGTCGCGGTTGCCTGTCTCGTTTCGGCCTGCGGTCAGAAAGGCCCGCTGTACCTGCCCGATGAAGATCAGGACCCGGCCGAGCAAGCCCAGTCTTCGCAAAAGCAGCCTGTCTCCAAGGCACACAAGCACGACGTTTACTAAGGGATCGCCATGGACGCTTTTAACTACCGTGGCGGGGAGCTGTTCGCGGAAGGTGTGGCGCTGTCCGCCATCGCCGATCGCTTCGGCACACCGACCTACGTCTACTCCCGCGCCCACATCGAGGCTCAGTACCTGGCCTACGCCGATGCGCTGGCCGGCATGCCGCATCTGGTGTGCTACGCGGTCAAGGCCAACTCCAACCTCGGCGTACTGAATGTCCTGGCCCGTATCGGTGCCGGTTTCGACATCGTCTCCCGTGGCGAGCTGGAACGCGTCCTGGCCGCCGGCGGCAGCCCTGACAAGATCGTGTTCTCCGGCGTCGGCAAGACCCGTGACGACATGCGTCGCGCGCTGGAAGTCGGCGTGCATTGCTTCAACGTCGAATCCACCGACGAGCTGGAGCGCCTGCAAGTGGTTGCCGCCGAGCTGGGCGTTCGCGCACCGATCTCGCTGCGCGTGAACCCGGACGTCGATGCCGGCACCCACCCGTACATTTCCACCGGTCTCAAAGAGAACAAGTTCGGCATCGCCATCGCCGACGCCGAAGACGTGTACGTGCGTGCCGCGCACCTGCCGAACCTGGAAGTGGTCGGTGTCGACTGCCACATCGGCTCGCAACTGACCACTCTTCCTCCGTTCCTCGATGCCCTCGATCGCTTGCTCGATCTGGTGGATCGTCTGGGCGATTGCGGCATCCATCTGCGCCACATCGATCTGGGTGGCGGGCTGGGTGTGCGTTATCGCGATGAAGAGCCGCCATTGGCCGCTGATTACATCAAGGCTGTGCGCGAGCGTCTCGACGGTCGTGATCTGGCGCTGGTATTCGAGCCGGGCCGCTTCATCGTCGCCAACGCCGGCGTGCTGCTGACTCAAGTCGAGTACCTCAAGCACACCGAGCACAAAGACTTCGCCATCGTCGACGCAGCCATGAACGACCTGATCCGCCCGGCCCTGTACCAGGCGTGGATGGACGTGACCGCAGTCAAACCGCGTGTCACCGCCGCACGCAAGTACGACGTGGTCGGCCCGATCTGCGAAACCGGCGACTTCCTCGCCAAGGATCGCGAACTGGCGCTGGAAGAAGGCGACCTGCTGGCCGTGCATTCGGCCGGTGCCTACGGTTTTGTGATGAGCTCCAACTACAACACTCGTGGCCGTGCCGCCGAAGTGCTGGTAGATGGCGATCAGGTATTTGAAGTGCGTCGCCGCGAGACCGTGGCCGAGCTGTTTGCCGGCGAAAGCCTGCTGCCGGAGTAACCCCATGCTGCTGCGTTTTACCAAGATGCACGGCCTGGGCAACGACTTCATGGTCCTCGACCTGGTCAGCCAGCACGCGCACATTCAGCCCAAGCACGCAAAAATGTGGGGCGACCGACACACCGGCATCGGTTTCGACCAGTTGCTGATCGTCGAGGCGCCAAGCAATCCGGATGTGGATTTCCGCTACCGGATCTTCAACTCCGACGGTTCCGAAGTGGAGCAGTGCGGCAACGGTGCGCGCTGCTTTGCGCGCTTCGTGCTCGACAAGCGCCTGACCGCCAAGCGCCTGATTCGCGTCGAGACCAAGGGCGGGATCATCGAACTGGACGTGCGTAACGACGGCCAGATCGGCGTGAACATGGGCGCCCCGCGCCAGGTTCCGGCGGACATTCCGTTCCAGGCGACCGAGCAGGCTCTGAGCTATCAGGTGGACGTCGACGGTACATCGGTCGAACTCGCAGCGGTGTCGATGGGCAACCCCCACGCCGTGCTGCGTGTGCAGGACATCAACACCGCACCGGTGCATGAGCTGGGGCCGAAAATCGAACACCACCCGCGCTTTCCGGCGCGGGTCAACGTCGGTTTCATCCAGGTCATCGACCGTAACCGCGCACAATTGCGCGTCTGGGAACGTGGCGCCGGGGAAACCCAGGCCTGCGGCACCGGCGCCTGCGCTGCTGCTGTAGCTGCGATCAGCCAGGGGTGGATGGATTCGCCACTGCTGATCGACCTGCCGGGCGGGCGCCTGTCCATCGAATGGGCAGGCCCTGGCCAACCGGTGCTGATGACCGGTCCGGCAGTGCGTGTATACGAAGGACAAGTCCGTCTTTGAGTGAGCAGAAGTCATGACCGATAAGCCTCAGGTACCCGCCCGACAGTCCGGTGAATCAGCGTCCGAGAGCCTGGAGGCGGCAGCGGTTGCCGCGTACCTGGAGGCTCATCCGGACTTCTTCGTCGAACATGAAGAACTGCTGCCATCCCTGCGCATTCCCCATCGTCGCGGCGACACCGTGTCGCTGGTCGAGCGCCAGATGTCCATCCTGCGCGACCGCAACATCGAGATGCGTCACCGCCTCTCGCACCTGATGGACGTGGCCCGGGACAACGATCGCCTGTTCGACAAGACCCGTCGCCTGATCCTCGCCCTGATGGATGCTGCGACACTGGAAGATGTGGTGATCAGCGTCGAAGACAGTCTGCGCCAGGACTTCCAGGTGCCCTTTGTCAGCCTGATCCTTCTTGGTGACAACCCGGCTCCGGTCGGCCGCTGGGTGACCCACGCCGACGCGCAAACCGCCATTGGCGGCCTGCTCACCGAAGGCAAAAGCGTCAGCGGCAGCCTGCGCGAACACGAACTCGACTTCCTGTTCGGCGAAGAGCAGCGCAAACAGATCGGCTCCACCGCCGTGGTCGCTGTCAGCCACCAGGGCATCCACGGGATTCTGGCCATCGCCAGCCGTGATCCGCAGCACTACAAGAGCTCGGTCGGCACGCTGTTCCTGAGCTACATCGCCGAAGTCATGGGCCGCGTGCTGCCACGGGTCAACAGCTCCCTGCGCTCGGTACGCTGACCATGGAAAGACAACTGGACGCTTACTGCGAACACCTGCGCAGTGAGCGGCAGGTGTCGCCGCACACGCTGTCGGCCTACCGACGCGACCTCGATAAAGTCCTCGGCTGGTGCAACAAACAGAACGTCGGCAGCTGGCAGGCCCTGGACATCCAGCGCCTGCGCAGCCTGATCGCCCGCCTGCATGCCCAGGGCCAGTCTTCACGCAGCCTGGCGCGACTGCTCTCGGCGGTGCGCGGGCTCTATCACTATTTGAATCGCGAAGGCCTCTGCGATCACGACCCGGCCACGGGTCTGGCACCGCCCAAAGGCGAACGCCGTCTGCCGAAAACACTCGATACCGACCGTGCCCTGCAACTGCTCGAAGGCGCCGTGGAGGACGATTTCCTGGCCCGGCGCGATCAGGCGATTCTTGAGCTGTTCTACTCCTCCGGCCTGCGCCTGTCGGAGCTGACCGGGCTCAACCTCGATCAACTCGACCTCGCCGATGGCATGGTCCAGGTGCTCGGCAAAGGCAGCAAGACGCGCTTGTTGCCCGTCGGCAAAAAAGCCCGGGAAGCACTGGAACAATGGCTGCCGCTGCGTGCGCTGACCAACCCGGCGGATGATGCGGTGTTCGTCAGCCAGCAAGGTCGACGCCTCGGGCCACGAGCAATTCAAGTGCGGGTCAAACTGGCCGGCGAGCGTGAACTGGGGCAGAACCTGCATCCGCACATGCTGCGGCACTCTTTCGCCAGCCACTTGCTGGAATCCTCCCAGGACCTGCGCGCGGTGCAGGAGCTGCTCGGCCACTCGGACATCAAGACCACCCAGATCTACACCCATCTGGACTTCCAGCACCTGGCGGCGGTCTACGACAGCGCCCATCCACGGGCCAAACGCATGAAAGGCGACGATTCATGAGCATCCAGTTGATCACCTTCGACCTCGACGACACCCTGTGGGACACCGCCCCGGTGATCGTCAGCGCCGAAGCGGTTTTGCGCGAATGGCTGAGCGAACATGCGCCGAATCTGGGCGCAGTGCCGGTGGAACATCTGTGGTCGATCCGCGAACGGGTGCTGGCCAGCGAACCGGGACTCAAGCACCGCATCAGTGCGTTGCGTCGGCGGGTGCTGTTCCACGCCCTGGAAGAAGCAGGTTATGCCCACGGTGAAGCCTCGGAGCTGGCGGACAAGAGTTTTGAAGTGTTTCTGCATGCCCGGCATCAGATCGAGGTGTTCCCGGAAGTCGAACCGATCCTGGAAACCCTCGCCAAACATTACGCCCTCGGCGTGGTCACCAACGGCAACGCCGATGTGCGCCGCCTCGGGCTGGCGGATTATTTCAAGTTTGCGCTGTGCGCCGAAGACATCGGCATCGCCAAGCCGGATGCGCGCCTGTTCCATGAAGCCCTGCAGCGCGGCGGCGTGAGCGCCGACGCGGCGGTACATATCGGCGATCATCCGGGGGATGACATCGCCGGGGCACAGCAGGCCGGCTTGCGTGCCATCTGGTTCAACCCGGCCGGCAAGGTCTGGGAAGCAGAGCGTTTGCCGGATGCCGAGATTCGCAGCCTGAACGACCTGCCCGCTGTGCTCGCCCGTTGGAACAGCCGCGGGTAGATTTCCTGCACCCATGAAAAAGCCCGCAGCGACGGCGGGCTTTTTCAGCAAGCAAGCGACTCGCCTCAGATAGGGCGGCTACCGTACTTGTTGTCCGGCTTCTTGGGCGGATCGGCGACCACATTGGCCTCCACTTCCTGCACCTTGCCGCCGCGCGCAAGGAACTCTTCCATGGCCTTGGCCAGGGCATCGCGCTCCTTGTTCTTGGCTTCGATGCTCGGCAACTCATCGACCGACACCGCAGCCTTGGCCTTGCCTTTGGCAGCCGGGGCCGGCGTATCGTCACCGCCATCGTCTTCAGCAACGTCTTCCGCTGCTGCTTCCAGACCGTCCTCGGCCTCGTCTTCGTCGCCTACTTCGAGGTCGTCGTTTTCCAGATCATCGTCGCTCATGTTCTACCTCATGACTTGCGAAAAGCAGATTAGTTATAGACCAGCTTTAGCGACTGTCGAAAGTCGCCGTAAAAAAATCGGTAACCATTGGTGACCAACGGTTTATGCCCCTTCACCGTGCAAGGTGGCGAGGACTTTGCGGGCACCGCCATGATCGCGGTGCTCACCCAGGTAAACGCCTTGCCAGGTGCCCAGTGCCAGCCGACCCGCCGAAACCGGCAGGCTGATCTGACAGCCCAGCACGCTGGCCTTGAAGTGCGCCGGGAGGTCGTCCAGGCCTTCGTCGTTATGCTCATAGCCGTCTGTTCCTTGTGGGATCAGACGATTGAAAAATCGTTCGAAGTCGCGACGTACCGCCGGATCGGCGTTCTCGTTGATGGTCAACGACGCCGAGGTATGCTGCAGCCACAAATGCAACAGACCGACCCGGCATGCCTTGAGTTCAGGCAGTCCGGCGAGCAACTCTTCCGTTACCAGATGAAAGCCCCGGGGCCGTGCCCGCAGGGTTATCAGAGTCTGTTGCCACATACAGTTCTCCGCACGTTCGGGGCGCATTCTAGCGCGCTCTGAAAAAAAACAAAGGCCCTAATATTCCTTCAATGGTGTAAGCCATTGGCCGTAGAAAAACCCCCGTCGTAAACACGACCAAAGCAGTACGAAAAATCCTTTCAGCCATCTCGAGGATGACAAATTCCGGACAAAAAAATGCCCGGAGAACCGGGCAAGTTTTTTTAGGCGCTTGCTTACAGGTTGTAGCCGCGCTCGTTGTGTTGTGCCAGGTCCAGGCCTACCGATTCTTCTTCCTCGGTAGCGCGCAGACCCATCACGGCATCCAGCACTTTGAGAATGATGAAGGTGACGATCGCGGTGTAGATCACCGTGAAGCCGACGCCTTTGCACTGAATCCAGACTTGCGCGGCAATGTCGGTGACGGTGCCGAAGCCACCCAGCGCAGGCGCGGCGAACACGCCGGTCAGGATTGCGCCGAGGATACCGCCGATACCGTGCACGCCGAACGCGTCCAGGGAATCGTCATAACCGAGTTTGCGTTTCAGGGTGGTCGCGCAGAAGAAGCACACCACGCCTGCGGCCAGGCCGATGATCAGCGAACCCATCGGGCCCACGGTGCCGGCGGCCGGAGTGATTGCCACCAGACCTGCAACCACGCCGGATGCGATACCCAGTGCGCTAGGTTTGCCGTGGGTGATCCACTCGGCGAACATCCAGCCCAGTGCGGCAGCGGCGGTTGCGATCTGGGTGACCAGCATCGCCATGCCGGCAGTGCCGTTGGCGGCCGCAGCGGAACCGGCGTTGAAGCCGAACCAGCCGACCCACAGCATCGCGGCGCCCATCAGGGTGTAACCGAGGTTGTGCGGCGCCATCGGGGTGGTCGGGAAGCCTTTGCGCTTGCCCAGCACCAGGCACGCCACCAGACCGGCGATACCGGCGTTGATGTGCACCACGGTGCCGCCGGCGAAATCGAGCACGCCCCAGTCACCCAGCAGCGAGCCCGGACCGCTCCAGACCATGTGCGCAATCGGCGCGTAAACCAGGGTGAACCACACGCCCATGAACACCAGCATCGCGGAGAACTTCATGCGCTCGGCGAAGGCACCGACGATCAGCGCCGGAGTGATGATGGCGAATGTCATCTGGTAAGTGACGAACACGGCTTCAGGGAACAGCGCCGCCGGGCCAGTAATGCTGGCAGGCGTGATGCCCGCGAGGAAGGCCTTGCCGAAGCTGCCGACGAAGGAGTTGAAGTTGACGACGTTGGCTTCCATCCCGGTGGTATCGAACGCCATGCTGTAGCCATAAAGGAACCACAGGATGGTGACCAGGCCAGTAATGGCGAAGCACTGCATCATCACGGAAAGAATGTTTTTCGACCGAACCATGCCGCCGTAGAACAGCGCGAGGCCGGGAATGGTCATGAACAGCACGAGGGCCGTCGAGGTCAGCATCCAGGCGGTATCGCCGGAATTGAGGACTGGAGGCGCCACCGGATCTGCCGCCAAAGCCAGGCCGGGCATTACGATGGACAACAGGGCGCCTAGCCCTGCGAATTTACGCAGAGTCATATTGTTTTCTCCTGGGGCGTTGGGTTTGTGGCGGCGTTTAGATCGCGTCGGTATCGGTTTCGCCGGTACGGATGCGAATCGCCTGTTCCAGATTGACCACGAAGATCTTGCCGTCACCGATCTTGCCGGTGTTGGCAGCCTTGGTTATCGCCTCGATAACCCGATCCAGATCCTTGTCGTCGATGGCAACGTCGATTTTCACCTTGGGCAGAAAATCGACCACGTACTCCGCGCCGCGATACAGCTCGGTGTGACCCTTCTGCCGCCCGAAGCCTTTGACTTCAGTAACGGTAATGCCCTGCACGCCGATTTCGGACAGCGACTCGCGCACGTCGTCCAACTTGAACGGCTTGATGATGGCAGTGACTAGCTTCATGAAACTCTCTCCCGAATTGGTGGACTTGCCCCAGGAAAACAAACCCGACTCAAGTCTAAGCGCAGTGCCTGGCTTTGTAACGCATCGTCGGCCTTACCTGCCCGACTGACGCCAGCTAACCGCTGCTGACGAAACTCCCCGCTCCGTCTGCCGCACTGCATTCGTCACAGCGACTGCATCAGTGCATGGGTCACTACCGACTAAGCAGAAAGCTTGCCATCTCGCCAAAATCCCCTGATTTCAATCCCTTGGCCGCTGCCGCAGATGCCATCACCGAAATGGCACACCGGATACGCACAACAACGGTGCGCAGCCGTTCGTCCTTTTGCGCGAAAAGCGTGCATCCCGGCCCGCGCGAATGACTATAGACACTGCGTGATACACTGCCGGCCATAGTTTCCAGGACATATCCCATGCTCGCGCCCAAAGACTTCCTCGACGCCCTGAGCGGCACCGCCTCCCGCCTGTTCAGCGGCGACACACCGTTGCCAAAAGCCGAAATCGAAAGCCAGTTCAAGATGCTGCTGCAAAGCGCCTTCAGCAAACTGGACCTGGTGAGCCGGGAAGAGTTTGACAGTCAGATGGTGGTGCTGGCGCGGACTCGCGCTCGACTTGAGAGCCTTGAGGCGAAGGTGGCGGAGATGGAAGCGAAGCTGACGCCGCCGGCTGAGTAACACCTCGTTTCTTTGTGAATGCGGCTCCTTGTGGGAGCGGGCTTGCCCGCGAATGAAGGTCGGAACGACCTTCCCGCCATTCAGGATTCGCTGCCGAATCTCGGCAGAATCCTACAGCTTGCACCCCCGCCGTCCGATTGCGTCGTGAAGCCCTGATTCCTAAGCTCACCCAATGCTGAATGTTCAGCACTGGGTTTGGCGACCCGGAAAGCTTAAGGCGCACGACAACCATGATGGCGGCTATGTTTACCGCCACATCGAGTCATGGCGGTTGTGCGTGGGAGACCTTCGGGTCTGCCGGGTTCCTTTTGCTCCGGTTCGCCAACCCGCGTACGACTGCCACCCAATTGTTTGGCGACAATTGAGGGCAGCCCTAAAGCAAAAGGAGCTGTTCAATGAATAACGAAGATACGTATCTCACTCCTCAGGTTTTCACCCGCCACAAACTCCCCCTCCACGCCCTGCTCATCCAGAACCAACCCTGGTTCTCTGCCCGCGATCTGGGCCGCCTGCTACACATTTACCTCAACGAACGCATGCTGCGAAAACTCGACCCCGACCAATACCAAACCCGCAAAACCCTGATCCACAACCAGATCGAAAACACCCTCCTGATCAGCGAATCCGGCATCTATGCCCTCCTTGTCTACCACTACTGCCCCGAATACCGTGCCCTGCGCGAATGGCTCACCCATCAAGTCATCCCCACCCTGCGCGACGCCCAGCACCCCACGACAAGCGAACGCCCACAGCTAAGCCTGCTGAATTGGCCCGAGATGTCGTTGAGTTTGCTGCACTGGAATAACCAGCCGTGGATTCGGTTGCAGGATGTGCCGCAGATGGTGGTAGAGCGGGAAAAACGAAAACACCCAGTGCCGGCCACTTGGTGGAAAAGGGCTTCGCGGATGCTGCAGTCGCTATAAGCCCGCATGCCGGAGCTGGGCTCTTCGTAAATCGTAAGTCGACTGAAGATTCATCCAGAACTCAGGCGTGGTGTTGAGATGAATGGCAAGTCTGATTGCCAGGTCGGCGCAGATCCTGAGCTGGCAATTCACAAGCTTTTCTATCTCACTTTCGGGCCATTTCGTGGGCATGGCCAGATCCATGACGGTCATGCCCAACGGCTCCATGAATTCCTTATTCAGAACCTCGCCCGGATGAATCGGGCGCGTACCATTGCGGTCCATTTTTCGCCTCCAAAGGCTGCGTTGAGTGGCCAAACTGGAGCATCCGACTCCGCGATACAAGACCGTCGAAACCCTTTCGCCGACGTCCTACAACTATTAGGGCACGGCCCTACAAAAATCAGCGTCTGAGCCTGATTACGTGAGTTCTTCCCCGTGATTACGCTGGTGGCTTTCGCCTGCGCTGGTCGATCCAACAAGTCGAATTGCAGACGAATCACATTGATCGCCAGACACTCTGGTTCTGGATCCCTCTTGTCTGACTTGCTCAAACTCAAAGAAAACACGCTGGTTCAGCACCCAGATGGCGGCTACATCTTCGGCACGATCCCCGATATGCCAAAATTCGGCTTGCCAGGCGGGAAAATTTATTTGCGAATAGGTATTCACCGCCGAGCGAATAGCGGTTTTGGCGTAGTACACGTATGGGAAGCCCATAGAGCCGACTTGCTCAAACATGGTTGCCAGACTGTCGATGGGGTAGCAGCGATTGTTGCGAAAATGATCGTCCCGGGAGCGCAAATCTATTGCGAGTTCAAAGAACAGCGATGTGGAAACAGGGTCGCGGTACTGAAGACATCTATGGGAACACTGATTCTTGAACCGCGACACGAGCGCGCCACAGGATTTGGTTACTTCGTGGTGACTTGGTACCCGCAAAAGCGCGCGCATGGCACGTTGGTGGGGCAGATACCACGGGCATCATCCAATCAGAAATAAAAAAGGCGTCCAATGGACGCCTTTTAAGTATTTTTTGAGGAGTAGTCGCAGCGATTCTTTAGCTCCTGGCTTTACAGCCTTGGGTTCAGAATCCGACAGGCTCGCCCGTCGTCACTACTTCAGAGAAACCAGCTTTCTCTGCTGCCAAAAATGCGGGGGAGCTTTTGCTGGTGCCCAGTCCCGACGAATGCGCAGTTGCAGTCCTCGGACGGGATGATCCGTCAATGCCGGTCGAGAGTCAACGCTCCAATTCAGGCAAGCAGTGACAGCCCATCGAATCTTGATACGTCTTGTAAACCTCTATTTCAGCACTGAAACCCGGCTCAACTACCCTTCAAAAACCCGCAGGAAGCGGCTCCCCGATTCAGCTCAAGGAACGACCATGTCTCTCTCCATCGTCCACAGTCGCGCCCAGATTGGCGTGGAAGCCCCCGCTGTCACCGTCGAAGTCCATCTGGCCAATGGCCTGCCGTCGCTGACCATGGTCGGCCTGCCCGAGGCGGCGGTGAAGGAGAGCAAGGATCGGGTGCGCAGCGCGATCATCAATTCCGGACTGCAGTTTCCGGCGCGACGGATCACTTTGAATCTGGCGCCGGCGGATCTGCCCAAGGATGGCGGGCGGTTTGATCTGGCGATTGCCTTGGGGATTCTGTCGGCAAGTGTGCAGGTTCCGTGTCTGACGCTGGATGAGGTGGAATGCCTCGGTGAGTTGGCGTTGTCCGGCGCCGTACGAGCGGTGCGCGGGGTGTTGCCGGCGGCACTGGCGGCGCGCAAGGCGGGGCGGGCGCTGGTCGTGCCGCGGGCGAATGCCGAGGAGGCCTGCCTTGCTTCGGGGTTGAAGGTGTTTGCGGTGGATCATCTGCTGGAAGCGGTGGCACATTTCAACGGGCACACACCCGTGGAGCCTTATGTATCGGACGGCTTGATTCATGCCGCCAGACCCTATCCCGATCTCAACGAAGTGCAGGGGCAAATGGCAGCCAAACGTGCGCTGCTGATCGCGGCGGCGGGCGCGCACAACCTGTTGTTCAGCGGGCCGCCGGGAACGGGCAAGACATTGTTGGCCAGTCGATTGCCGGGACTGCTCCCGCCATTGTCCGAATGCGAAGCACTGGAGGTGGCCGCCATTCAATCCGTCGCCAGCGGCGTGCCGTTGACCCATTGGCCGCAACGTCCTTTTCGCCAGCCACACCACTCGGCATCAGGCCCGGCACTGGTTGGCGGCAGTTCGAAACCGCAACCCGGCGAAATCACCCTGGCCCATCACGGCGTGCTGTTTCTCGATGAGCTGCCGGAGTTTGATCGCAAGGTGCTGGAGGTGCTGCGCGAGCCGCTGGAGTCCGGGCATATCGTAATCGCCCGAGCCAAGGATCGCGTGCGCTTTCCGGCGCGCTTCCAGTTGGTGGCGGCGATGAATCCGTGTCCCTGTGGATATCTGGGTGAACCAAGTGGCAAGTGTTCGTGCACGCCGGACATGGTTCAGCGTTATCGCAACAAGCTGTCGGGCCCCCTCTTGGACCGGATCGACTTACACCTGACGGTGGCGCGGGAGGCAACGGCGCTGAACCCTGCGGTCCAGCCAGGGGAAGACAGCGCCAGTGCCGCCGCGCTGGTAGCCGAGGCCCGAGAGCGACAACAGAAACGTCAGGGATGTGCCAATGCGTTTCTTGATCTGCCGGGGCTGCGTCGCCACTGCAAGTTATCCACAACCGACGAGAACTGGCTGGAATCGGCGTGTGAACGGCTGACTTTGTCGCTGCGCTCGGCGCATCGACTTCTCAAGGTCGCCAGGACGTTGGCCGATCTGGGGCAGGAAGAAAACGTCCGACGCGAGCACTTGGCAGAGGCGTTGCAGTATCGGCCGGCAACACAGTGAGAATGACAACGCTACTCGCAAATGGGCGGGGCAAAAAATAAACATCCGAATGCCGATGGCCATAGACCGAGATGTGATATAACGGCGACGCTCTTTTTATTATTTATCCGTCCATCGTCAAGACGAAGAGCATTTTTCAGCGTGGAAATGGAGGCTGGACATCATGGAGAAGATATCTATTGCTTATCGGGCAAATCCGTCATTCAACCAGTGCAGTCGTTACTCAAGCCAAGCTTGGCTTGCATGCGTTTACCTGGTCGTCAATTTAAATCCAGACAACTACAAAGTCCTTGTCCAGCATTATTACCCGACTTGACATCGACCTTATTTAAATAAACTTTAAAAGCGCAACTTCATAATGAAAAATGTTTACTTGCTCAGCAACGTGGTGGGTGGTGGCAAAACATATCTCGAGTATCTGATCCCCGCGCTCAATTCGCTTCGAGAAAAGTACAACTGTGTCGTACTCAATACTGATCGTACCGACTTAAGCCGAGAAGAAGTCGAAGCCGTCCTCGATTTCCCGGTAAAGCAGGTTGGCAATGACTTCATTGCGAGCCTGAAATCGCAGGTTGTCATTTCAAATGATGCCTATGCCGGGCGTCTGCTCGACGATTCAAATTTTGGCATCTTCATCAGCCACGGCAATGTCGGCATGCCGACCAAAGACAAGTATTACTACGCAGAGCTGACTTCTTACTGGGATGCGATCATCGCTTCTTCCCGGTCGGGCTTTGATTTGATTACGGCCGGAATGCAGGCATACCGTCGCGACAGAAAGTCTTTGAAAACAATGCTCATCAATGGACTGGCGTTGCGTTCGGACATGCGCAAAACCAGTCCGGTGGCTACGCTGCCCGTGAAGATTCCGGGCTTTTTTGAATCATCATCGCCTTCGAAAAAAACTTCCGACGACTATGTCGTAGGGCTTCTGCCGACCCAACTGGGTATCTGCCCAAACGGGGCGACACTGTATGAAAACCTGCAGACCGTCATCAATGCAGTCAAATCGCAAATTCCCCACGCAAAATTCATCCTGCGTCCGTACATGGCCGAACTTTCCCATCCGACCGTAAAGGCTCTGTGCGAAGAACTGTCTGCCTATGACTGGATAACCGTCGACAAGGCCGGCACCAGCAGCACAGCTTTCTACACACAATGCGACACGGTCATCACCGATGCATCTACCGGTGGCGTTTCGTTCATGCTCAATACCTGCAAGCTGCCGATTTATTACGTGCCCTTTACCGAAGAAAGCAATCTCACGGTCGATGCCTGGCTAAAGCAAATGGACAACCTGTTGCCAATTGCCAGAAGCAGCAATGAGCTCAGAGACATGGCGCTAGGGTTTAGCCTGCTGGAACGAGAAGACAGTTATTACATATACAACAAGTTCTACCAGGCACAATACAGCGACTTGCCTCTGCCTCAGGAAGTGTTCCACGACCTGATTGAATACCGGCACGAGTCGAAGTATTGCCCGCTCTCGATTGACTCTTTCGGCGACATTAACGAGCGGGACAAACATTAAAATAAAGCACGCCAGCCCTCATGTGAGGAAACAGCCTGCCGATACACTCGAATCGAACACGGTCAGAACACTATGAACTGTGATGCTGATGGACAGGTAATCTGGATTACGGGCCTTTCAGGTGCGGGCAAGTCAACGCTGGCCCGCGAACTCGTTGCCAGACTGCGTACTGAAGGACGATCGGTGGTCATGCTCGATGGCGATGAGTTGCGCGAAGTATTCGGCGCAACCGCCGCCAACTCTCAGAACCATGGCCGCGACGGACGACTGGCGCTGGCGATGCAATATGCCCACCTGTGCCGAATGATCGCCGCGCAAGGCCAGACCGTGGTGATTGCAACGATTTCGCTGTTTCGCGAAGTCCATGCATGGAACCGCGCCCACCTGCCCGGCTATTTCGAAGTTTATTTGAAGGTCCCGGTCGAGGAATTGCGTCGCCGCGACCCGAAGGGGATCTACCGTCGATACGATGCCGGGGAACTGCACAACGTTGCCGGGCTTGATCTGCCCATTGATGAACCGCGAGCGGCAGACTGGCTTGTAGAGTTCGACCCGCAGCGCTCCAGGCAAACCCTGGCAGAAGACTTGATCAATAAAATTTATAGAAGGAACTGAGTATGAAAACCGAATGGGACTACACCACTCTGGCCGATGCCTACTTGAAGCGCCCTGACTACGCCGATGCCGCCATTGACGCCATGCTCTCGATCGCTGGCGCCGAGCAAGGCGACAAGTTCTGCGACGTCGGCGCGGGTGTTGCACACTTGACGCTGATGCTGGCCGCCCGTGGCCTGGATGTCACTGCGGTAGAACCCAACGATGCAATGCGCGCCAACGGCATCAAGCGCACCGCCGCGCTGGCCAATGTCAAATGGCACGAAGGCACCGGTGAAGTGACCGGGCAAGCGGCGCAGGCATTCGACATGGTCACGTTCGGCAGCTCCTTCAATGTCTGCGACCGTCAGCAGGCACTCAAGGAAACCGCGCGCATTCTCAAACCGCGCGGCTGGTTTGCCTGCATGTGGAACCACCGCAATCTGGAAGATCCGATTCAGGCGCGAATCGAAGCCATCATCAAAGAGCGCGTCGCCGGCTATGGCTACGGCACCCGTCGCGAAGACCAGACCGCCGTGATCGACGCCAGCGAGCTGTTCGGCCCGGTCGTGCATCTGGATGCGCGGGTCATCCACGAGCAATCCATCGCAGAGTGCCTGGAAGCCTGGCGCTCCCACGCCACGCTGGAACGTCAGGCGGGCGCGAAATTTCACGAAGTCATCAGCGCCATCGACGATTACCTGCAAAGTCTGCAGACGCCGTCGATCCAGATCCCGTACTCGACGAATATCTGGGTCGCTCAGCTGAGATAACGCCTGATGGCCCTGCATTTCTCTACCAAGGCCGGCACCTTGTCGCGCCTGCAAGGGCGGCTCGTGTCTGCGCGCATTGCGCCGCTGCTCGCGTTTACCGTGGAGCAGTGGCACGCGGATCGGCGCGCCTGCATTCAGGATATCCGCGGGCGGCTGCCTGCCCCCTCCTGGATCGTGCGCTCCAGCTGTGGCCGCGAGGACAGCGCCGAGGCTTCTTTCGCCGGCGCCTTTCTCTCGGTGCCGAATGTCGAAGAAGCAGGGCTTGAGTCGGCGGTTGAGCAGGTCATCGCCAGTTATGGCGAGACGCATCTGAGCGACGAGGTGCTGATTCAACCCATGCTCGGCAACGTGATCCGTTCCGGCGTGGCGTTTTCCCACGACCCGAATACCTGCGCGCCGTACCGTGTGGTGAACTGGTCGGAAGGTGACGACACCGCATCGGTCACCGGCGGCATGGGTGGACGGTTGTGGCAGCAGGCGGCGCACAGCCCTGTTTCACCACCCGCAGCCCTCTCACCGATCATTGCTTTGCTTGAGGAACTGCTGGGGTTGTTCGGCGGTGGCCCCGTCGACTGCGAGTTCGCGGTGACGTGCGAAGCCGAAGGCGAGACCTTGTGGCTGTTGCAGGCCCGGCCGTTGATTCTGCCTGCCCGGGCAGAGTCCGAAGCCGCGCAGGCTGCCCGCCTGCAAAATATCGAGCAGAAAATCGCGCGCGGCATGCGCCCGCATCCATTCCTGATCGGCCAGCGCACGGTCTACGGCGTGATGCCCGACTGGAACCCGGCAGAGATCATCGGTATCCGCCCCAAACCGCTGGCGCTGTCGCTGTATCGCGATCTGGTGACCGACTCCATCTGGGCTTACCAGCGTCACAACTATGGCTACCGCAACTTGCGCAGCTTCCCGCTGATGCCGCACTTTTTCGGTTTGCCGTATATCGATGTGCGCTTGTCGTTCAACTCGTTCATCCCGGCAGACCTCGACGAGGGACTGGCCGGGCGACTGGTCGACTACTACATCGATCGGTTGCTGGCGGAGCCGACCCTGCACGACAAGGTGGAGTTCGAGATCGTTTTCTCCTGCTACACCCTGGACCTGTCGCAACAACTGGAGCGCTTGGCCAGTGCAGGCTTTTCCGCGCACGAACTGGAGGCCATCAGTTCCAGTCTGCGCAAACTGACTAACCGCATCGTGCATCCCAAGGATGGTTTGTGGCGCAGCGACGCCAACAAACTTGATGTGCTCAATGCCCGCCGCGAAGAGCTGCTGGCCTCCAACGCCGATCCGCTGGAGCGCATCTACTGGCTGCTCGAAGACGCAAAACGCTACGGCACCCTGCCCTTCGCCGGCCTGGCCCGTGCGGGTTTCGTTGCGGTGCAGATGCTCAGATCATTGGTCAGCGTGGGTGTTTTCTCGCAAGCCGACTACGATGCGTTCATGGCCGGCGTCTCAACCGTCAGCGGTCAATTGGCGCGTGATCGGGCGACACTCGACAAGACAACTTTCCTCGCACGCTACGGGCACCTGCGCCCCGGCACCTACGACATTCTGTCGCCACGTTACGATGAAGCACCGGAACTCTACTTCGACTGGGACCAGCGCCCAGCAGCCCCCGAGCCACTGCAACCGTTTTCGCTGACGCTGCCACAGATGCGCGAGATCGTGAAGCTGCTCGAGGCCCATGGCCTGCAACCGGATCCGGTAGGACTGCTGGACTTCCTGCAAAACGGCATCGAGCTGCGCGAACTGGCGAAGTTTCATTTCACCCGCAACCTGTCGGATGCCCTCGCGCTGATCGCGCAAGTCGGCGCCGAGTACGGCATCGACCGCGAAGAACTGGCTTATTGCGATATCAGCGCCTTCCAGGAACTGCACGTTGCCGCTGCCGATCCCAAAGACGTGCTGCTGCGCAGCATCGAACAAGGCAAGGCGCGCTACGCAGAAACACTGAAGGTGTCCCTGCCACCCGTAATCACCTGTCCGGAAGATGTCTGGAGCTTCGAGTGGCCGGAAACGGCGCCCAACTTCATCACGCAAAAACGTGTGACGGCACCCGTGGTGCAATGCGATGACCGGGAAAGGCTGGCCGGGGCGATTGTCTGCATTCCCAACGCGGATCCCGGTTTCGACTGGTTGTTCGCTTATCCGATTGCCGGGCTGATTACCGCGTGGGGCGGAGCCAATTCGCACATGGCGATTCGCGCCGGTGAACTCGGCCTGCCGGCCGTCATTGGCGCTGGAGAAGTGCTTTACCGGCGCTGGTCGACAGCAGATATCCTGCATCTGGACTGCCCGGGCCGCAGGGTGGAGATGATGACATGAAGCGGGTCGCTGTCAGTCAGAGAGTGGACGTGCATCCGGAGCGCGGCGAAAGCCGCGATGCCCTGGATCAACGGCTGATCGACTTTCTGCTGGCAGCGGGGTTCATCCCCCTGCCGGTGCCCAACGGATTGGTCGATGCCAGCCTCGAACACTGGCTGGCCGCTGTATCGCCTCAGGCATTGCTGTTGTCCGGTGGCAATGACATCGGACAGTGCCTGGCCCGCGATCTCACGGAGACACGCCTGCTCGATCACGCACGCTCGCGAAATCTGCCAGTGCTGGGCATCTGCCGCGGCATGCAGATGCTGGGGCATTGGGCAGGTAGCGAACTGAAAGCGGTCAGCGGGCACGTGCGCACCCGGCATCGCCTGTCCGGGGAGATCGTCGCCGAGGTCAACAGCTATCACAACCAGTCTCTGGCCAGTTGTCCGCAGGACTTTGAAGTTCTGGCGCGCAGTGAGGACGGCGAAATCGAAGCGATCCGGCACCTGTCTCGCCCTTGGGAAGGCTGGATGTGGCACCCGGAGCGCGAGACGGATTTTGCACCCCACGATATTCAGCGCATTCGCCAGCTGTTCGGCGAAACCGATTCCACTCAAACAACTCAAGGGACCGATGTGTCGTGAAAGCCATTATCCTGGCTGCCGGACGTGGCAGCCGCATGAAAAGCCTCACGGATGATTGCCCCAAATGCCTGGTGGAGTTGCGCGGCAAGCCGCTGCTCGAATGGCAACTGGAGTCGTTGCGTGCAGCGGGTATCAGTGAAATCGCGGTGGTCACCGGCTACAAACGCGAATTGCTGGCCGACCGCGGCCTGACCGAGTTTCATAACCCTCGCTGGGCAGACACCAACATGGTGTCATCACTGGCCTGCGCCGAAGCCTGGCTTGAAGGCCAGCCGTGCATCGTCAGTTATTCGGATATTTTTTACAGCCCGGACGCCGTCAGGTCGTTGATGACCAGCGAAGCGTTGCTGGCCGTCACCTACGACCCCAACTGGCTGGAACTGTGGACCCAGCGTTTCGGCGATCCACTGCTGGATGCTGAAACATTCCGGCTCAATAGCGACGACACGCTGGCCGAAATCGGCAACAAACCGCAATCGGTGGGGGAAGTCGAAGGCCAGTACATGGGGCTGCTGCGCTTCACGCCCGCAGGTTGGGCAGAAGTCGTGCGGCTACGGGATGAATTAACCTCAAGCCAGTGCGACAAGATGCACATGACCAATACCCTGCAGCGCGTCATCGACGCCGGTCGGGTAGCGATCCAGGCGGTTGCCTATTCAGGGGAGTGGGGAGAGGTCGACTCCAGCGAAGACCTCTCCGCGTACCAATAACCGGCACGCCGCATCAACGAAACCGATCAACCTCGGAACGCAGATCCGCTGCCAGTTTCTCCAGCTCCTTGGCCGTCACCGCCAGGTTCGACACCACCTCACGCTGCTCACTGTTGGCCAGCGCAATGCTTTGCAGGTTACTGCTCAGCAACGTAGCGGTACTGCTCTGCTCCTGGGTCGCCGTAGTAATCGCAGCAAACTGTTGCCCTGCCGAGCGGCTCTGCTCATCGATCCGCGCCAGCGCCGACGCGACATTGGCGTTGCGCGACAGGCCTTCCTGCATCAGCAGGTTGCCCTGCTCCATGGTGCTGATGGCGTTGCCGGTTTCCTGCTGGATGCTGTGAATCATCCCGGAGATTTCGTCAGTCGCCTGACGGGTGCGCGAAGCGAGGTTGCGCACTTCGTCTGCCACCACGGCAAAGCCACGGCCCTGTTCACCGGCGCGCGCGGCTTCAATCGCAGCGTTGAGCGCCAGCAGGTTGGTCTGCTCGGCAATCGAGGTGATCACGCTGACGATGCCGCCGATTTCCTGGGAGCGCTGACCGAGGGTGTTGATCACGGTCGCGGTGGTGTTCAGTGCACCAGCGATTTGCTCCAGCGAGGAAGAAGCCTCTTCCATCGACGTGCGCCCGATCTGGGTCTGTTGCGCGTTTTCCTGGGCCAGACGCTGGGTGTTGCCCATGTTGTCGGCGATGTTCAGCGAGGTGGCGCTGAACTCTTCCACGGCGCCGGCCATGCTGGTGATTTCACCCGACTGCTGCTCCATGCCTTCATAAGCACCACCGGACAAACCGGACAGCGCCTGGGCCCGGCTGTTGACCTCTTCCGAGGAGCGGCGGATGTGTTCGACCATGGTCGACAGGGCCTGGCTCATCTGGTTGAAGGCGCGGGCCAACTGGCCGATTTCATCATTGCTCGACACATTCAGGCGCACGCTCAGATCACCGGCGCCCAAGGCTTCGGCCTGACGCACCAGATCGCCCAAAGGCGCCAGCTTGCTGCGCAGCAACCAGACCACAGAGCCGACCGCCAGCAGCATCGCCAACAGACTGCCGATCGCCAGTTGGGTGCCCACGCTCCAGGTCACCGCGCGGATCTCCGCCTTCGGCATGCTCGCCACCACCGACCATGGACCGCCTTCGAACGGCACGGCGATGCTGTAAAAGTCTTCGGACTTGTCGCTCCAGAACCGGCCTTTACCCGGTGCTTTCGCCAGATCATTGATCACAGGAACCGCTTGATCCAGAGCCTGCACACCGGCCGGCGCCACCAGCCACTGGTTCTTCTCGTCCAGCAGCGCCAGCGAACCGCTCTGGCCAATGCGGAAGCGCTTGAGGTTATCGAATTGGATGTTCTGCGCGTCGGTGTAATCGAAGCCGACGAACAGCACCGCAATCACCTTGCCGCTGCCATCGCGCACCGGGGTGTATTGGGTCATGTACGAGCGATCGAACAGCAAGGCACGGCCGACATAGCCCTGCCCCGCCATCAACTTCGCATAAGCCGGGTGCGCATGATCGAGCAAGGTGCCGATGGCACGCGTACCGTCCTGTTTGGTCAGCGAGGTGCTGACCCGCACGAAGTCTTCGCCACTGCGCACGAACAGCGTGGCGACGCCGGCCGTCATCTGCTTGAACTCGTCGACTTCCTTGAAGTTGTTGTTCAGCACTTCGCCGCCCAGGTGCAGGCCCGGCGTCTGCGTGCCGGCAACCGTCACGGGTTCATCCGGGTGAATGCTCAAACCCGCGCTGAAGCGCTTCTCGAACAGCCCGCTCAGGCGCTGGGTGCTTTCGCGCAGCGTGCCGTGGAAGGTGCTCAACTGGTCGGCGAGCAGACGTGCTTCGCTGGCCAGGTGTTCTTCACGGGTGGCAAGGTTGGCGGTGTCCAGCGAACGCAGGGCGAACACCGTACTGCCACTGATGACAACCGCCAGTATCACGGCGAGCGCGAGGCCCAGCTGCGAGGCGATCCGAGCGCGAGGTTGAGACATGGACAGCTCCTGGCCGAGCCACCGGATCCTCCTTGATCGCAGCACTTGCTCGGAAAATTCTAATAGTGGGGTGTAATCGTGGAGACCGGCACGACGGTTCCACATGCACGTATTCGGCGGTAGAACCGAATACTTGAGCGAATAGCAGGGTTATGGCACAAGGCCGGCATTGTGGCGGCTCGAACGTTTCAGCTCAAGCGCGTCACCGCCGGAAGCGCCATGGCCCGCACTTCGCCTTGCAGGAAGTCGCTGAGGCGGCGCAAACGTTCACCTCCCGGGCGGGTTCTCGGCCACACCAGGTAGTAATTCAGTCCGCTGGCGACGGCGGTCGGCCACGGCAGACTCAAGCGACCTTGCGCCACATCCTCGGCCACCATCAACAGATCGCCCATGGACACACCGTAACCCCGCGCCGCCGCGATCATTCCCAGCTCCAGGGTATCGAACACCTGCCCGCCCTTGAGCGACACCTGATCGGACAACCCCATGTGCTCAAGCCAACTGCGCCAGTCGCGGCGATCCGGC
The DNA here is from genome assembly GCF_054071635.1 of Pseudomonas sp. SDO52101_S400. Classification (NCBI taxonomy): domain Bacteria; kingdom Pseudomonadati; phylum Pseudomonadota; class Gammaproteobacteria; order Pseudomonadales; family Pseudomonadaceae; genus Pseudomonas; species Pseudomonas sp. SDO52101_S400. The sequence continues at coordinate 116,149 of NZ_JBSVWF010000011.1, forward strand.
GTCGGGTGCAGCAGTTCGGCGCTGGCCAGTCGCGCCACATCCCAGGGCTGGTCGTGCAAAAGGTTTGGGGCGCCCACCGGAATCAGCTCTTCCGGAAACAGCAGGCTGGCCTCCCAGTCCGGCGGAAAATGCCCGTCGCTCAGCAGCACCGCGCAATCGAAGGGTTCGTTGTTGAAATCCACCGAATCCACATCCATCCACGCACTGGTCAGTTGCACTTCATTGCCCGGCTGCAAATGGCGGAAGCGACTGAGCCGCGCCAGCAACCAGCGCATGGTCAGGGTCGACGGGGCCTTCATGCGCAGGATGTCATCTTCGGCGCGCAAGGTATTGCAGGCTCGCTCCAATGCGGCGAAACCCTCGCGGATGCCCGGCAGCAACAGGCGCGCCGATTCGGTCAGTTGCAGGTTGCGTCCGCTGCGATGGAACAGCCGACAGGCGAAGTGCTCCTCCAGCGTCCGGATATGCCGGCTCACAGCACTCTGAGTGATCGACAATTCTTCGGCGGCGCGGGTGAACGAACTGTGGCGTGCCGCCGCTTCGAATGCGCGCAGGGCATACAAGGGAGGCAGACGACGAGACATACACAACGCTCCAATGGCGGGATTGCGCCAACTTAGCAGAATTGCTCCTGGATGAGTTTTAATCATGCCACCCATCCTTTTTATCCCTTTGTGCAACCCGCGCCAAACCCTGAGAATCGACGGTCTCTTGCTTCCTCTTTTATACGGATGTGAACACCATGCAGCGTCCTGTGCGTACCGAACTCCGGGCCATCCTGCGGCTGGCGGGGCCGTTGATCGCCTCGCAGTTGGCGCACATGCTGATGGTGCTGACCGACACCCTGATGATGGCCCGCCTCAGTCCTGAAGCACTGGCCGGCGGCGGTCTGGGTGCGGCGAGCTATTCGTTCGTGTCGATCTTCTGCATCGGCGTGATCGCGGCAGTCGGCACCCTGGTGGCGATCCGTCAGGGTGCCGGCGACATTCTCGGCGCCGCCAAACTGACCCAGGCCGGATTGTGGCTGGCGTGGCTGATGGCGCTTGGTGCCGGGCTGCTGTTGTGGAACCTCAAACCGGTACTGTTGCTGTTCGGCCAGACCGAAACCAACGTCAACGCTGCCGGGCAATTTCTGATTGCTCTGCCGTTTGCCCTGCCCGGCTACCTGAGCTTCATGGCCTTGCGCGGTTTCACCAGCGCCATTGGCCGGGCAACGCCGGTGATGGTCATCAGCCTCGCCGGCACGGTGGCCAACTTTCTGCTCAATTACGCGTTGATTACCGGCATGTTCGGCCTGCCAAAACTGGGGCTGACGGGCATCGGCCTGGTCACGGCGATCGTCGCCAACTGCATGGCACTGGCGCTGGCCTGGCACATTCGCCGGCATCCGGCCTACGACGCGTACCCATTGCGCGAAGGCCTGTCGCGGCCGAACCGGCAGTACCTCAAAGAACTCTGGCGCTTGGGTCTGCCGATCGGCGGCACCTACGCGGTGGAAGTCGGGCTGTTCGCCTTCGCGGCGCTGTGCATGGGCACCATGGGCAGCACCCAACTGGCGGCGCACCAGATTGCCCTGCAAATTGTATCGGTGGCATTCATGGTCCCCGCGGGGATGTCGTATGCGATCACCATGCGCGTCGGCCAGCATTACGGCGCCGGGCAATTGAGCGATGCGCGGATGTCCGGGCGGGTCGGCATCGTCTTTGGTGCAGTGGTGATGCTGGGGTTTGCGATGGTGTTCTGGTTTCTGCCGAACCAGTTGGTCGGGTTGTTCCTGGATCACAGCGACCCGGCGTTTGCCGAGGTCATCCGTCTGGCCGTGAGTTTGTTGGCGGTCGCAGCGTGGTTCGAACTGTTCGACGGTACCCAGACGATCGCCATGGGCTGTATTCGTGGGCTCAAGGATGCCAAGACTACATTTCTGGTCGGGCTCGGCTGTTACTGGCTGATCGGCGCACCGGCAGCGTGGCTGATGGCGTTCCATCTGCACTGGGGGCCGACCGGCGTCTGGTGGGGGCTGGCACTGGGCTTGGCGTGCGCAGCGATCAGCCTGACGCTGGCGTTCGAATGGAAGATGAAGCGGATGATTCGGCTGGAGCCGCAATCGCAGAGCTTCAGTGTCGCCCAAACCGAGTGAAGATTCCCTTGTGGCTCAGCCGACGATTTCCAGCGGCTGCTGACTCGCATCGAAAGTCAGGTAATCAACCAGCTCCGCCAGCGGCAACGGCTTGCTGATCAGGTAACCCTGCACCTGATCGCAGCCGAACCCGCGCAGCAGATCCAGTTGCTCGCGGGTTTCCACCCCTTCGGCCACCACTTCCAGGTGCAGGTTATGCGCGAGGTTGATCATCGCGTGCACCAGTTTGCGGTTCTCTTCGCGCTGCTCCATGCCCCCGACGAAGCTCTTGTCGATCTTCAGCAAGGTGATCGGCAGACTGTTGAGGTGCACGAACGACGAGAACCCGGTACCGAAATCATCCAGCGAGAAGCGCACGCCGAGGCGGCCAAGGGCGTCCATGGTCTGCTTGACCAGATCGCTGCGGCGCATCACGGCGGTTTCAGTGAGTTCGAATTCCAGCCACTGCGCCTCGACACCGCGCTCGGCGATCAGACGACTGAGCGTCGGCAGCAACTGGCTGTCCTGGAACTGGCGGAACGACAGGTTGATCGCCATGTGCAGCGCCGGCAATCCGCGCTCGCGCAACGCCTGCATGTCGCGCAGGGCCCGGGAAATCACCCAGTACCCCAGCGGCACGATCAGACCGCTCTGCTCGGCCAGCGGCACGAATTCGCTCGGTGGCAGCAGGCCGCGTTCACTGTGACGCCAGCGCACCAAGGCTTCGAGGCCGACGATCTGGCCGTCCTGCATGTTCAGGCGCGGTTGGTAATGCAGCTCCAATTCATCGCGACGCAAGGCCCGGCGCAGCTCGCTTTCGAGGTCGGCCATGCTCCGCGCATTACGGTTGATTCGTTCGTTGAAGATGTGAAAGGTGCAGCCCTGGGTGCTTTTGGCCTGCTGCATGGCGATGTGCGCGTGCCACATCAGCGGATCGGCACCACCCTGAGCGCGGGCATGGGCGATACCGAGGCTGGAACCGATCAACAGGCTTTCGCCATCGACCCAATAGGGTTCGGCCAGGGCTTCGGTGATGCGCTCGGCCATCCATTCCGCCCGTTGCGGGGCGCGGCGGGTGTCGATCAGCAGGGCAAATTCATCGCTGCCCAGCCGCGCCAGTTGATCGCCGGCCTCCAGCTGGCTTTTCAGCCGGGCGACGACCTGCAGGATCAGACGGTCGCCCGCCTGATGGCCGAGGGCGTCATTGGCGTGGCGGAAGTTGTCGAGATCGAGGTGCCCGAGAGCCAGGCCACGACCGTCGTTTTCGGCCAGACGGGCCGTGAGCAGGGTCTGGAAACCCTGGCGGTTGGCAATGCCGGTCAGGGGGTCCTGTTCGGCCAGGCGTTGCAGGGTGTTTTCCAGCACGCCGCGTTCGCGAACATGACGCAGGCAACGCCGGAGCATGCCGACATCGAGGGCATCGAACACCAGCCAGTCACTGACGCCGTCGGGCGCGGTCGCCGGTTCGTGCTCCAGCAGCAACACCGTCGGCAGGCTGCAACGGCCGGGTGCCGGCTGCAAGGCGGGAACGGTCAACAACACCGCATGGCGGTTGTCTTCGAACAGACTGCTGACCGACTCCCAGCTCGGCGCGCTGATCAGCACCGCCGCGCTCCCCAACGGAGCCAGACACTCGCGCAATAACGCTGTCCACGCTGGCTCTTCGGCCAGTAGCAGCAAACGCAAGGGTTCGACAGGCGTAGTCAAGCTGACTCCCTAGACTCTGCAAAGATGTGGGCGGCGGGCATTATGCCGTTCTGCCAACCAATGACCAAATGACAACGGTTATCAAAACGTTATTTTGTGTCACGAATGCAAACATTAGCCGCAAAATCACCGCGCATCCTGCGTGAAAGTAACAAAACCGGCAAATTTGAATCGCGTGCTGCGTCACAAGTCGGAGAGAGCAGCACAAATCGCTGAGCCTGTTAAAATGCCGGCCCATTTCGTCAACGACTCCCGAATTTTCGTATGTCCCGACTCAATCCCCGGCAGCAAGAAGCCGTGAACTACGTCGGCGGCCCTCTATTGGTGCTCGCCGGTGCTGGCTCCGGCAAGACCAGCGTGATCACGCGCAAGATTGCGCACCTGATCCAGAACTGCGGCATCCGTGCCCAGTACATCGTCGCCATGACCTTCACCAACAAGGCCGCGCGCGAGATGAAGGAACGGGTCGGCACCCTGCTGCGTGCCGGCGAAGGGCGCGGCCTGACGGTCTGCACCTTCCACAACCTGGGTCTGAACATTATCCGCAAGGAACATGAACGGCTGGGCTACAAACCCGGTTTCTCGATCTTCGACGAAACCGACGTCAAGTCGCTGATGACCGACATCATGCAGAAGGAATACGCGGGCGACGACGGCGTCGACGAGATCAAGAACATGATCGGCGCCTGGAAAAACGACCTGATTCTGCCGGCCGAGGCCCTGGAAAACGCCCGCAACCCCAAGGAACAGACCGCCGCCATCGTCTACACCCACTATCAGCGCACGCTCAAGGCGTTCAACGCGGTGGACTTCGACGACCTGATCCTGCTGCCGGTAAAACTCTTCGAAGAACACGCCGACATCCTCGAAAAGTGGCAGAACAAGGTGCGTTACCTGCTGGTCGACGAATACCAGGACACCAACGCCAGCCAGTACCTGCTGGTGAAAATGCTCATTGGCAAGCGCAACCAGTTCACCGTGGTAGGCGACGACGACCAGTCGATCTACGCCTGGCGCGGCGCGCGACCGGAAAACCTGATGCTGCTCAAGGACGACTATCCGTCCCTGAAAGTGGTGATGCTGGAGCAGAACTACCGCTCCACCAGCCGCATCCTGCGCTGCGCCAACGTGTTGATCTCGAACAACCCGCACGAATTCGAAAAGCAGCTGTGGAGTGAAATGGGCCACGGCGACGAGATCCGTGTGATCCGCTGCCGCAACGAGGACGCCGAAGCCGAGCGCGTGGCCATGGAAATCCTCAGCCTGCACTTGCGCACCGACCGCCCGTACAGCGATTTCGCGATCCTCTATCGCGGCAACTACCAGGCCAAGCTGATCGAGCTGAAACTGCAGCACCACCAGGTGCCGTACCGTTTGAGCGGCGGCAACAGCTTCTTCGGGCGCCAGGAAGTGAAAGACCTGATGGCCTACTTCCGCCTGATCGTGAACCCGGACGACGACAACGCCTTCCTGCGCGTGATCAATGTGCCGCGCCGGGAGATCGGCTCGACGACCCTGGAAAAACTCGGCAACTACGCCACCGAACGCAAGATCTCGATGTATGCCGCCACCGACGAACTCGGTCTGGGCGAACATCTGGACAGCCGCTTCACCGATCGCCTGTCGCGCTTCAAGCGCTTCATGGACAAGGTGCGCGAGCAGTGCGCCGGCGAAGACCCGATCTCCGCCCTGCGCAGCATGGTCATGGACATCGACTACGAGAACTGGCTGCGCACTAACAGCTCCAGCGACAAGGCCGCGGACTACCGGATGAGCAACGTCTGGTTCCTGATCGAAGCCTTGAAGAACACCCTGGAAAAAGACGAAGACGGCGAAATGACCGTCGAGGACGCCATCGGCAAACTCGTCCTGCGGGACATGCTGGAACGTCAGCAGGAAGAGGAAGACGGCGCCGAAGGCGTGCAGATGATGACCCTGCATGCGTCCAAGGGCCTGGAGTTCCCCTACGTGTTCATCATGGGCATGGAAGAGGAAATCCTCCCGCACCGCTCCAGCATCGAAGCCGACACCATCGAAGAAGAACGCCGCCTGGCCTACGTGGGCATTACCCGCGCGCGCCAGACCCTCGCGTTTACCTTCGCCGCCAAGCGCAAACAGTACGGCGAAATCATCGACTGCGCGCCAAGCCGCTTCCTTGATGAACTGCCGCCGGACGACCTGGCCTGGGAAGGCAACGACGACACACCGACCGAAGTCAAAGCCGTGCGGGGCAATAGCGCATTGGCTGATATACGCGCGATGTTAAAGCGCTAGAATTGACCACTTTTTTAAAACCTTAGGGCGCACAAGGCGCCAACAGAGGACAGCTTCATGGAAGCCCTGCACCAGAAAATCCGCGAACAAGGCATTGTGCTTTCCGACCAGGTCCTGAAGGTCGACGCCTTCCTGAACCACCAGATCGACCCGGCCCTGATGAAGCTGATCGGCGACGAATTCGCCGCGCTGTTCAAGGATTCGGGCATCACCAAGATCGTCACCATCGAAGCGTCGGGCATCGCCCCGGCGATCATGACCGGTCTGAACCTCGGCGTGCCGGTGATCTTCGCCCGCAAGCAACAGTCCCTGACCCTGACTGAAAACCTGCTGTCGGCGACCGTTTACTCGTTCACCAAGAAGACCGAAAGCACTGTGGCCATCTCCCCGCGTCACCTGACCAGCAGCGACCGCGTGCTGATCATTGACGACTTCCTGGCCAACGGTAAGGCGTCCCAGGCACTGATCTCGATCATCAAGCAGGCCGGCGCCACCGTCGCGGGTCTGGGCATCGTGATCGAGAAGTCGTTCCAGGGCGGCCGTGCGGAACTGGATTCCCAGGGCTACCGCGTCGAGTCGCTGGCTCGCGTGAAATCGCTGAAGGATGGCGTGGTTACTTTCATCGAGTAATCGCTGAAAGGCGCAAGCTTGCCGCAATAACTGTGGGAGCGGGCTTGCTCCGGGCGGCGTTCCGACGAAGGCGTCAGTTCAGTCTCCA